>JADGPM010000198.1 GCA_017882425.1 Solirubrobacteraceae bacterium | reverse complement strand
TACCAGGTGCCGACCTGCAGCGTGATCCAGCCGACGATGCGCTGCTGCACTGCGCTGATCTGCCCGTTCATGTCGTTCATCCCTCCTGGGAGGCCCGCAGGCGGTGGGCCATCCGCGACTGCAGCGACCACAGCTCGATGAAGCCGGGCGAGGCCTGCTGGCTGAACAGGCCGCCGGAGGTCTCGAAGGTGGCGAGCGCGGCGTCGTAGACGGCGTTCGGCGAGGAGCGCGTGACGACGCGCGCCGCGCCCTTGTAGAGCTTCATCCCGATCGTCCCGGTGACGCGCTCGTTGACGGAGTCCATGTAGGCGTCGAGGTTCTCGCGCAGCGGCTCCCACCACAGGCCGGCGTAGACGAGGTAGGCCCACTGGTGATCCAGCCCGCTCTTGAACTGGTTCTGGTGGATCGTGCCCGTCAGGCGCTCGAGCTCGGCGTGCGCGGGCAGCAGGATCGCGGCGGCCGGGACCTCATAGATGTCGCGAACCTTCAGGCCGACGATGCGGTCCTCGATGTGGTCGACGATCCCGACGCCATGCCGGCAGCCGATCTCCGCGACGTGCTCGAGCAGCGCGACGAGGCCCATCGGGATCCCGTCGAGCGCCACCGGGATTCCCCGCTCGAAGGAGATCTGGACCGTCTGCGGCTCATCGGGCGCAAGCTCCGGGCGCGTGACGAGCTGGAAGACGTCGTCCTCCGGCGCGTGGTCGAGATGCTCGATCCACTTGCCCTCCGACGAGCGGCCCCAGAGGTTGTCGTCGATGGAGTACGGCGTCTGCTCCGCCCCGCCCTTGATCGGGATGCCGTGCTGGCGCGCGTACGCGATCTCCTCCTCGCGGCCCATCTGCCAGCCGCGAACCGGCGCGATGACCTTGAGCTCCGGTGCCAGCGTCGCGACGGTCGCCTCGATCCGGACCTGGTCGTTGCCCTTGCCGGTGCAGCCGTGCGCGATCGTGTCGCAGCCGTGCTTGCGGGCGTAGTCGACGGCGAGCTTGGCGATCAGCGGGCGGCCGAGCGCCGTGAACAGCGGGTAGGCCAGGCCGTAGATCGCGTTCGCCTTGATCGCCGGCGCGATGAAGTCGCGCGCGAACTCGTCACGAGCGTCGACGACCTCGGCCTCGACGGCGCCGAGCTGCATCGCCTTGCCCTTCACGACGTCGTAGTCCTCGCCCGGCTGCCCGAGGTTGATCGTCAGGGCGACGACCTCGGCCTCGTATTCGTCCTGGATCCACTTGAGCATGACGCTGGTGTCCAGCCCACCGGAGTAGAGCAGCAGGACGCGCTGGACCTCTCCCGGCTCGGCGAGGTAGCTGGCGGTGCGGGTGTGGCGCGCGGCGTCGGTCATTGCGCCGCAGTCTAGGAAGCCGACTCCGCCCGCGCGGTCAGGCCACGCGCTCGGGGGCGGAGTAGACGTTCACGCTCCCCGCGCGGGCGAAGCCGCACAGCGTCATCCCGCGGTCGGCGGCGAGCGCGATCGCCAGCGACGACGGCGCGCCGACCCCGACGAGGATCGGGACGCCTGCCACCGCGGCCTTCTGCACGAGCTCGAACGACAGGCGCCCGCTGACGCACAGGACATGGCCGTGGAGCGGAAGCAGGCCCTGCAGGAGTGCACGCCCGATCACCTTGTCCATCGCGTTGTGGCGCCCGACGTCCTCGCGCGCGAGGAGCAGCGCCCCGTCGACCGTGAAGAGGCCGGTCGCGTGCATGCCGCCGGTCCGGGCGAACGCCGGCTGGCCGGCGGCGAGGCTGTCGGGCAGGCCGCCGAGACGCTCGCGTGAGAGCACCGGCCCGGGGGCCGCCGGCGGCGCGAGCACCGCGACCTCCTCGAGCGCCCCCTTGCCGCAGACCCCGCACGAGGACGTCGTGTAGAAGCGCCGGTCGGGCGGCTCGCGCAGCAGCGGGCCCCGCACCTCGACGACGTTCGCGGCGAGGTCGTCGGTGAGCCCCACGTGCGGCGCCGCGGCCAGCGGGTCGATCAGCCCCTCGCCGACGAGGAAGCCGAGCGCCAGCTCCTCGTCGTGGCCCGGCGTGCGCATCGTCACGGCGAGCGCCGTCCGGTCGACACGGATCTCCAGCGGCTCCTCGACGGCGACGGCATCGCTGACGCCGTCGTGATCGACGGTCGCCACCATGTGCGCCGCCGGCTGGTCGGCCATCGTCATGCCGCTCAGCCCGCGCTCGCGAGCGCCGGCGTGGCCGACGGCGCCTCCTGCACGGGGCGCACGTCGACGGCGACGACCTTGTACTCCGGGCACGAGGTGTTGACGTCGGCCGACGCCCCGACGAGCAGGTTCGTGCGGACCTCCGGGAAGTGGAAGGCGGTGAAGACGTGCCCGGGCTCGATCCGGTCGGTGATCCGCGCGTGGACCTCGATCCGCCCGACACGGCTGCGCACCGACACGAGGTCGCCGTCGGCCACCCACAGGCGCGCGGCGTCGTCGGGATGCAGCTCCAGCCATTCGGCGGGCAGCAGCTCGAGGTTCGCGGTGCGGCGCGTCATGGTCCCCGCGTTGTAGTGCTCCAGGCGCCGGCCCGTGATGAGCACGAGCGGGAACTCGTCGTCGGCGGCGTCGCCGGGTTCCTTGTAGGGCAGCGCGGCGAAGTGCGCGCGCCCGTCGGGCTGCTCGAAGCGCTCGCCGTAGAGGATCGGCGCGTCGGTCCCGTCGGGCGCCACCGGCCACTGCAGCCCCCGGCGTCCCAGCCGCTCGTAGGTCACGCCCGCGAACTCCGGTGTCAGCGCGGCGATCTCCCGCATCGCGTCGGCGGGGGCCTCGAGGCCCATGTCGTGGCCCAGGGCGCGCGAGAGGGCGGTGAGGATGTCGAAGTCCGTCCGCGCCTCGCCGGGCGGCTCGATCGCGGCGCCGACGAGCTGGATGCGGCGCTCGGCGTTCGTGAACGTCCCGGTCTTCTCCAGGAACGAGGACGCCGGGAGGATCACGTCGGCGTAGGCGGTCGTCTCGGTCTCGAAGATGTCCTGGCAGACGAGGAAGTCGAGCGCCTCGAGCGCGCGCACGACGTGGGTCGTGTTCGGATCGGTCTGTGCGACGTCCTCACCGAAGATGAACATCGCCTTGAGATCCCCTGCGACGGCGGCGTCGAACATCTGCGGGATCTTCATGCCCGGCGTGCGCGACAGCGGCACGCCCCAGGCCTGTTCGAAGGCGCGTGCGACCGTCTCGTCGGCGACAGGCCGGTAGCCCGAGTACGTGTCCGGCAACGCCCCCATGTCCGAGGAGCCCTGGACGTTGTTCTGCCCGCGCAGCGGCAGCAGCGCCGAGCCGGGGCGCCCGACCTTCCCCGTCATCAGCGCGAGGTTGCAGAGCAGCTGGGCGACCTCGGAGCCGAACTTGTGCTCGGTCACGCCCAGGCCCCAGAGGATCGAAGCCTCCCCCGCCTGGCCGTAGATCATGGCCGCCGCCTCGAGGTCCGCCGCGGGGATCCCCGTGATCTCCTGCACCGCCTGCGGTGAGTAGGCGGCGATCAGCTCTCGCACCGCATCGAATCCGGTCGTGCGCGCCTCGACGAAGTCGCGCGCCACGAGGCCCTCGCGCTCGAGCACGTGCGCCAGCCCGAGCAGGACCGCCGCGTTCGTCCCCGGGCGCGGCGCGAGGTGCAGCACGCCGTAGTCGGCCAGCTCGATGCGTCGCGGGTCGATCGTGACGAGCCGCAGGCCGTGCAGCGCGGCCTGCTTGATGCGCGCCCCCGCGACCGGATGCCCCTCGGTCGGGTTCGCACCGATGATGATCGCGGCGTCCGCATGCTCGATGTCGTCGAACGAGCCGGTCGCCCCCGAGTACCCGAGCGAGCGCCGCAGCGCGTAGGAGGTCGGGGAGTGGCAGACGCGCGAGCAGTTGTCGATGTTGTTCGTGCCGATGGCCGCGCGCATGAGGCGCTGCATGGCCCAGCAGTCCTCGTTCGTGGCGCGCGAGGAGGCCAGGCCCGCGATCGCGTCCGGGCCGCGCTCGCGCCTGATGCGCGTCAGCTCCTCGACGATCCGCGCCGTCGCCTCCTCCCAGCTCGCGCTGCGCAACTGCCCGTCCTCGCGGATCAGGGGCGTCGTCAGGCGCTCGCGCGAGCGCGAGAACTGGTGGGCGAAGCGCCCCTTGAGGCAGGTGTGCCCGCGGTTGGCGGGGCCGTCCAGCGCCGGAGCGATCGACACGACGCGCCCCTCGCGGGCGCGGGCCTCGAGCCGGCAGCCGACGCCGCAGTAGCCGCAGGTCGTCGTCGTGGTCCTGTCGAACCGCTCGGCCATGCTCAGATGGTGGCCGATTCGGCGAGTGCGAGCAACGAGACCTCGGCGATCGCATCGGTCGGGCACGTGTCGGCGCAGGCGCCGCACGAGACGCACGCCGACTCGCGAAAGCCGGCGTCGATCCCGGCGGCGACGTTGGCGGTGAACCCGCGGCCGGTCGCGGTAAGGGCGAAGGCGCCCTGGATCTCGTCGCAGGCGCGCACACAGCGCCCACAGGAGATGCAGAGGCCGTGCTGGAAGGCGAGATACGGATGGCGAAGGTCCTCGCGCTCGGGATGCACCGCCCCGGGCCAGCGCGGCTCGCCGACGCCGAACTGCCGCGCGACCGCGGCGAGCTCGGTGTGCTCGGCGGGCGGCGCCGCGAGCTCGGACAGCACGAGCTCGACGACGGCGCCGGCGACGCGCCGCGCCGCGGGCGCCTGCGTGTCGACGACCATCCCCTCCCGGCAGGCCGTCGTGCAGGAGGCGATGGGGCCCGGGGCGTCCTGGACGCCGACCAGGCAGACGCGGCATGCGCCGAACGGGGCGAGACGCTCGTCGAAGCACAGCGTCGGGATGTCGCGGCCCGCGGCGCGAGCCGCCTGGAGCACGGTCGTCCCGGGCGCGACCTCGACCTCGACCCCGTCGATCGTCAGGCGCGTCATGCGAGGCCCAGCTCCTGCGGGAAGTGGGCGATCAGCGAGCGGATCGGCGCCGGCATCCCGCCCCCGTGGGCGCAGAGGCTGCCCAGCTCGAGCGTCTCGAGCAGCGCCTCGAGGCGCTCGCGGTCGACGGGCGCATCGGCGGCGACCATCGCGTGCGCGCGCTCCAGGCCGATCCGGCACGGGAAGCACTTGCCGCAGCTCTCGTCTGCGCCGAAGCGCAGCAGGTGACGCGCGAGCTCGCGCATGTCGGTCGCCTCGTCGAACCCGATGATGCTGCCGTGGCCGACCATGCAGCCCTCGGCGGCCAGCGGCGCGAAGTCGAACGGGGTGTCGAGCAGGCCCGCCGGAAGGATCCCGCCGAGCGGACCGCCGATCTGCACCGCCTTGAGCCCGCCGCCGTCGGCCAGGCCGCCGGCGACCTCGTCACACAGCTCACGCACGCGGATGCCGAACGGAACCTCGACGACGCCCGGCCGCGCGAAGCGCTCGTTGAAGCAGACGAGCTTCGAGCCGGCGCTCTCCCCCGGGCTCAGCGCTCGGTACGCGCCCGCGCCGTGCTGGGCGATGTACGGGACGCTGCACAGCGTCTCGACGTTGTTGACGACCGTCGGCATGCCGAAGAGGCCGTGCTCGGCGGGGAACGGCGGGCGCGCGGACACCGTGCCCCGCAGCCCCTCCAGACAGGCGAGCAGGGCCGTCTCCTCGCCGACGACGTACGAGCCGGCGCTCTCCACGACCGTCACGTCGAAGTCGAACCCGCTGCCGAGGATGTCCGTCCCCAGCAGGCCCGCGGCGCGCGCCTCCCGCGCCGCGGCCTCGAGCGCCGGCCTGGATGCCGGGTACTCCGAGCGCACGAGGACGAAGCCCTCGCTCGCGCCGATCGCGTAGCCCGCGAGCGCCATGCCCTCGAGCAGCAGCGCCGGCGAGCGTTCCATCAGGTGCTTGTCGATGTAGGAGCCCGGGTCGCCCTCGTCGCCGTTGGCGACGACGTAGCGCCGCTCGGCCGGGACGGTGGCGGCGAACTCCCACTTGCGTCCCGCGGGGAAGCCTGCGCCACCGCGCCCGCGCAGGTCGGCCTCACGCACCTCGGCGAGCAGGTCGCCGGAGGAGCGCAGGGTGACGGCGCGGCGGAAGCCCGACCAGTCGCCCGGTTCGGTGAGCACGGGCACAGGGAGGATGCTGCGCGCCGGCGGCTCGGGCGCCGAGGTCGCCGCGCCCGCCAGGACGCGCTGCAGGACGCCCGGGCCGGCGTCGATCGTCTCGCCGTCGCGGATCGCCGGCGAGCTGTGGCAGAAGCCCAGGCAGACCGTCTCGGCGAGCGACAGGCCTCCGTCCGCGGTGCGCTCGCCGGGCGCCACGCCCAGCCCCTCGGCGAGCGCCTCGACGTGGGTGCCGGCGGTCGCCGCGAAGCAGGCGGTGCCCGTGCAGACGCGCACGTGGCGCGCCCCGCGCGGCGCGCGCAGGTCGTCGTAGAAGGTCGCGACGCCGTGCACCGCCGCCTCGGGCAGCCCCGTCCGGGCGGCCACCGCACGGATGTCCTCGTCGGTGAGTGCGCCGCGCTCGGCCACGGCGCTCGCGAGCAGCTCGACGGCCGTCGGCGTGCTCGCCGCGCCGCGGCGGCGTGTGAGCTCCACGAGGTTGGCGGACATCATCCGCACCGTAGTCGAGTGCGCCCGCCCGCGCACCACGTGCTCCGCGACGGCCGGCCGGCCGGTCAGTGGAGCAGGCGGCCGATGCGCGCGAGCGCGTCGTCGACGATCGTCTCGTCGATCGTGAGCGCCGGCAGGAGGCGGATCGTCGCCGGGCCCGTGGCGTTCATGACCAGGTGCTGCTCGGCCAGGGCGCGCAGGACGAGCGCCGACGCGCTGCCGTGCTCGAGGTCGAACCCGACCATCAGCCCACGGCCGCGCACGTTGACGACTCCCGGAAGCTCCTCCAGACCGGCGCGCAGACGCTCGCCGAGGTCGCGCACGCGCGCCAGCAGCTCCGGGTCGTCGGTGATCTCCAGCGCGGCGAGCGCGGCCGCCGCCACGACGGGACCGCCCGCGAAGGTCGAGCCATGATCGCCCGGCTGGAGCACGTCCTCGAAGCGCTCGCCCGTGATCAGCGCACCGATCGGCAGCCCGCCGCCGAGCGCCTTGGCCACCGTCATCGCGTCGGGGACGACGCCGGTCTCGGTGTACGCCCAGAGCGCGCCGGTGCGGCCCATGCCGGTCTGCACCTCGTCGAAGATCAGCGCCGCGCCGTGGCGGTCGCAGGCCTCGCGCGCGGCGGCGAGCGCGTCCGGCGGCGTCTCGTGGACGCCGCTCTCGCCCTGGATCAGCTCGACGAGCAGCGCCGCGGTGTTCGCGCCGACCGCCGCGGTGATCGCGTCGGCCGTCGGGGCGACGGCGCGAAAGCCCGGGACGAGCGGCGCGAACGGCGCCTGCTTGCTCTCCTGCGCGGTCGCCGAGAGCGCGCCGAGCGTGCGGCCGTGGAAGCCGCCGGTCGCGCTGATGACGTCCCCCCCGGCCTTTGCGCGGCGCGCGAGCTTGATCGCGGCCTCGTTCGCCTCGGCGCCGGAGTTGCAGAAGAAGACCTTGCCGCCCAGCGAGGACGTCGACAGCCGCTCGGCCAGGCGCATCGCGGGCTCGGTGTAGAAGAGGTTCGAGACGTGCATCAGCCGTCCCGCCTGGTCGCGGATCGCCTCGACCACGGCCGGATGGCAGTGGCCGAGGTTCGTGACCGAGATCCCGCAGAGCAGGTCGAGATAGCGCGTGCCACCGTCGTCCCAGACCCACGGGCCCTCGCCGCGGACGATCTCGACCGGCAGCCGGGCGTAGGTCCCGATGACGTGGGCGGCCTCGAGCCGCTGCAGCTCGGAGAGACTCATCGCGTCCTCACGGCGCCGGCGTGATCTTCGTGCCGTAGCCGGCGTCGGTGAACAGCTCGAGCAGCACGGAGTGCGGCACCCGGCCGTCGACGATGTGCGCCGAGGCGACGCCGCCGTGAATCGCGTCGACGCAGGCCTGCAGCTTGGGCCGCATCCCGCCGCCGACGCCTTCGAGCGCCGCCTGGACCTCGTCGGCGCTGGCCTCGCTGACGAGTGTCGTGTCGTCGGCGGGGTCGCGCAGCCAGCCCTCGACGTCGGTCAGGAACAGGACCTTGTAGGCGCCGAGCGCGCGGGCGACCGCCCCGGCCGCCTCGTCGGCGTTGATGTTGTGGCTCTGGCCGTCGCGGTCGGCGCCGATCGACGCGATCACGGGGATGTAGTCCTGGGCGATGTGGTTGATCACGTCGACGTCGACCCGGTCGATCCGCCCGACGAAGCCGACATCGCTGCCATCGGGCGCCGTCCGGCGCACGACGCGGAAGAGCCCGCCGTCGTCGCCGCTGAGGCCGACCGCCGACTGCCCGTGGCGGCCGAGGCGCAGGACGATGTCCTTGTTGACCTTCCCGATCAGCACCATCTTGGCGACCTCGACGGTCTCCGCGTTGCTGACCCGCAGGCCGCCGCGGAACTCGACATCGAGCCCCAGGCGCTCCATGTACGCGGTGATCTCCGGCCCGCCGCCGTGGACGACGACCGGGTTCAGGCCGACGTACTTCAGCAGCACGACGTCGCGCGCGAACTCCTCGCGCAGCGCCGGATCCTCCATCGCCGCGCCGCCGTACTTCAGGACGACGGTGCGGCCGTGGAACTCGCGGATGTACGGCAGCGCCTCGAGCAGCGTGCGGATGTCGCCGTGCTGTGCGATGGGCGTCATGGGCGGTCCTCGATCACGGTCTCAGGTCGTGTACTCGGCGTTGATGCGGATGTACTCGTGGCCGAAGTCGGAGAAGAAGACCTCGGTCTCGCAGCCGTCGCCGGGCAGGCCGATGACGTACTCGACCTCCTCGCCCTTGACGCGCGCGGCGAGCGCCTCGGCGTCGTGGCCGATCGCCTGGCCCGCGACGCAGACCTGCATGCCCTCGATCGCAATGTCGACGGGCAGCGGCGCCGTCTCGGGCAGCGCCATGCCGACGGCCTGCGCGACGCGGCCCCAGTTCGGGTCGCCGCCGTGCAGCGCGGTCTTGACGAGCGGCGAGTTGGCGACCGCGCGCGCGGCGCGCTCGACGTTCGGCTGGTGGCCGCCGCGCACGACGACCCGCCCGACGCGCGCCGAGCCCTCGCCGTCGCGGACGATCAGCAGCGCCAGGCGCCGCAGCAGCATGTCGAGCGCCTCGCCGAAGCGCATCTCGGCCTCGCTCTCGGGCTCGACGGCGACGCCGCTCGCCCCGCTGGCGATGAGGATCACGGTGTCGTTCGTCGAGAGCTGGCCGTCGACGGTGATGCGGTCGAACGAGCGCTTGACGGTGACGCCCAGCAGCAGGTCCGCCGTCTCGGCCGACAGCGCCGCGTCGGTCTCCACGAAGCACAGCATCGTCGCGTGGCTCGGCTGGATCATCCCGGCGCCCTTGCACTGGGCGCTGAGGCGCACCGTGCCGCCGGGCAGGTCGACCTCGAGCGAGGCCTGCTTGTGGAAGAGGTCGGTCGTCTCGATCGCGAGCTGCAGGTCGTCCGCGCCGTCCGGGCGCAGCTCTGCGCGCGCGGTGGAGAGGCCTCTGACGATCGCGCCGCCGTCGAGCTGCACGCCGATGACGCCGGTCGAGCAGACCGCGACCTGGTCCTCGCGGACCCCGGCGCACATCGC
>JADGPM010000026.1 GCA_017882425.1 Solirubrobacteraceae bacterium | reverse complement strand
GTTTGCGGCCCGGAGGTTAGCGGGTCGCGGGCGTGGGCCGGGCCGCCGGCCGTCAGGTCAGCAGGCCGAGGCGCTGGGCGCGCTGGACGGCCTCGGCGCGATTGCGGACCTCGAGCTTGCGGTAGAGGCCGCTCGTGTGCTCCTTGACGGTGTGCGGGGAGAGGAAGAGCGACCCGGCGATCTCGCGGTTCGTCGCGCCGGAGGCGATCAGCTCGAGCACCTCGCGCTCGCGCGAGGTCAGCTCGAGGCCGGTCGGCGGGCTCTGCGGCGGGAAGACGGTCATGCCCATGCCGACCATCCGCACCGCGTTGGCGACGTCCGCCGCCGGCCAGTCCTTGAGGACGAACCCGGCGGCGCCGGCGGCGCGTGCGGCGCTCGGCGAGATCCGGCCCGCGCCGGAGATCAGCAGGACCTTCGGCGGGACGTCGAGGGTGCGCAGGCGCTCGGTGATCTCCGCGCCCGACTCGCGGCCCATGAAGAGGTCCACGAGCGCCACGTGCGGCTCGTAGCGCTTGGCCAGCGCGACGGCCTGGTCGCCGGTCCGCGCGCTGAGCGTGCGCTCGACCCAGGTGAGCTGGCCGAGCATCACGCGAAAGCCCCAGTGGACGACATCGTGGTCGTCCACGACCAGCACGCGCAGGCGCCGCTGCGGCTGGCCGCCGCCACCGGCGCCGTTCTCAGCGACCACCGGACACCACCAGTCGCACCTGCCAGTCGCCGGGTGCGCGCTCGCCGAACTCGAGGATCCCGCCGTGCTGGAGCGCCTCGAGCGCCGCGAGCCGCAGGCCCATGCCGGAGACGCGACGCGTGCGGTCGCTGACGCCGTCGTTGCGCACCTCCAGGACGAACGCGCCGTCGTCGTCGGAGACCCGCACCCGTACGCTCGTCGGGCGCGCGTGCTTGTGGGCGTTGCGCACCGCCTCGGTGAGCACGGACTGCGCCAGCGGCTCGAGGTCGGGAGGAACGTCCGCCGGGTCGCCGTACTCGAGCACGACGCCGAGGTCGGGATGCTCGGCGTCGAGTCGCTGCAGCTCGTGCGCGAGGGTCGTCTGCGTCGGACGCGAGTCGCGGCCGAGCGGGCGCTGGAGCGCGACGCGCAGGTCCGCCAGCGCCGCCTGCAGCTCGTCGGAGGAGCGCGCGCGGGCCTCCTCGCCGAGCGGACCCTCACCGGAGAGCGCGAGCGACACGCCGAACAGCCGCTGGATGACGCCGTCGTGGATCTCGCGCGCCATGTCGATCTTCGCCTCGAGCTCACGCGCGCGCTGGGCCTGGAACGTCGCGATGCGCGCCGTCGCGGCCAGCGCCGCCGTCTTGCCGAGCATCCACAGCACGTCGCGCTCGGGCTCCGAGAGCCCGGGGCGATCGGCGGGGCGGTCGGCGATGATGACACCCATCCAGCGCCCGGCGGCGGCGATCGGTGCGACCACGAGCCCGGCCTCGCCGACGAGCGGCGCGAACTCGCTCGGCACCTCGACGTCTCCCAGGATCTCGACGACGCGGTCCTCCTCGAGTGCCTGGCGCGCGGCCGCGAGCGTCTCGACGGTGAAGAACCCCTCCTCGAAGACCGCGATGTCGATGCCGTGCGCGCCGGCCGCACGGACCTTCCGGCGCGCGGCGTCGTAGCGGAAGATGACCGCGCGATCGACGGCGGACAGCTCGCAGATCGCGACGCACAGGCCGCTGTAGAACGTCAGCCCGTCGCCGTCGGCGAGCGCCGCCTCGTCGGGGATGCCGGCGAGAACGTCGACGAACGCGTCGAGAGCCTGGATGTGCGCGCCGGACTCGGTCGTCATTGCGCCGTCGCGACCATCAGCGACAGGCGCAGCAGCTGCTCGGGAAGCAGCTCGACGGTGCGTTCGTGCCCGCATACCGTGCAACAGCATCGCGCATGGCCATCCTCGGAGTCGCCTTCCAGCGCGACGACCGTGGTGGCATGGAGGCAGAGCGGGCACGACAGCGAGGCCTCGACGAGGGCGTCGACGTCATCGGTGCGGAATGTGGCGACTTCTGCCATAGGGGCACGGTAGGTGCGGATCAGCCGGACGCGGCCGTGCGCAGCGGGACAACCCCCCGACCGGGGGTGGGCGCGGGATACGCGGAGGAGACGTGCGTATCCCGCGCCGCTAATCCCGGGGGTCAGCCGGGGTCCACCACCGCACGCGCAACGTGCGACGGTTCGGGTCAGGTTCGTCCTCGCCGCTCCCGGCGGCAAGACCGCGCCGCGCTGCCACACCCGATCGGGGGGTCCCGTGCATTAGCCTCGCCCCATGATCGAGGGAACCGTGAGCGCCATCCACCTCGCCCCCGCGCCCGAGGCGCCGGTGTTCGAGGTCGAGCGGGTGGACGCCGTCGCCGGCACCGGCCTGCGCGGCGACCGCTACTTCGAGGCGGGCGCAGAGCCCGCGCGCCAGCTCACGCTGGTCGAGGCCGAGGAGCTCGAGCACCTCGCCGCCGAGCACGGCATCGCGCTGGCGCCCGGCGCGTCGCGCCGCCAGATCACGACGATCGGCGTGCGGCTGAACCCGCTCGTCGGGCGGCGCTTCAGGGTCGGCGAGGTCGAGTGTCGGGGCATCGAGCTGTGCGAGCCGTGCACCGACCTGCAGCGGACGACGGGCCGCCCGGAGATCCTGCGCGCGTTCGTCCACCGCGCCGGACTGAACGCGGAGATCCTGACGAGCGGCGAGATCGCCGTCGGAGCGCCGATCGTCGCGCTCGACGACGCCTGAGGCGGCGCCGGACTTCAGCCGACCGCGGCCCCGTCCGATACGGTCTGCAGAGCTTCCATGCCGGTCTTCCCCATCCGCACGAAGCTTTCGGCCCTCGTGGCTGCGGTGGCGCTCGTCGCCGCCGCGCCGGTGGCTCCCGCATTCGCGAAGAGCCATCAGCTCAAGAAGCCGACCTGGCTGCCGAAGGTGACGATCACCGAGTACTACCCCGCTCCCGAGTGGTGGTTCGTCGGTGCGCAGGTCGTCACCCCGGGCCTCGATCGCAAGAGCCGCGTCGACTGGCTGTACTCCGCGCGCGGCGTGTCGATGGAGGGCGACGGCGTCGGCCTCGACGGCAAGCCCTACCACATCGCCTCCGTGGGCTCGAGCGGCTGGATCACGAAGTCCGGCAAGTCCGCGCGGTTCGGCTCGGACTCGTCGATCTTCGCGCCGTTCTGGCGCGCCGAGGGCTTCTGGCGCAACAGCAGCGGCGACGTCACGTTCCCGCTCGAGCAGGGCGGCTGGTTCGCGGGTGTCGGCAAGCGCTACAAGGCGCCGACCGACATCGCGTTCGCCGCCGGCGCCTCCCGCCCGCTGCGCTACTACCGCAGCATCGCCGTCGACCCGAAGCTGATCCCGCTGGGCAGCCTCGTCTACGTGCCCGCCTACAAGCCGCTGAACAAGGACGGCTGGTTTCGCGCCGACGACACCGGCGGGGCGATCATCGGGCGCCACATCGACGTCTACCGCCGCCCGCCGGACAGCTCGTCCGACCAGGGCCGCTTCCTGCAGAACCGCCGCATCTTCGTCGTGCCGAAGGACAAGGTCGCCGCGTACGTCAAGGGCGTGCACGGCGGCGCCGTCGCATCGGCGACGCGCGACCGACCGCTGCCGCCGGGGAGCCTGCTCGGCGCGCCGCCCGCAGCGCTGCTGCGCCCGCGCTGAGCCTCAGCGCCGGCGCTGCGCCGCCTCCAGCGCCGGGTTCGCCCAGCCGGCGTCCGTCGGGTTGATCGTCCTGCCCGGCGCGACGATCTCGTCGATCCGATCGAGCAGCGCGTCGTCGAGCTCCACGTCGGCGGCGCCGAGCTGGCCCTCGAGCTGCTCGAGCGTGCGCGGGCCGATGATCGCGGCGGTCACCGCCGGGTGGCGGATGACGAACGCGAGCGCCAGGTGGATCAGCGGGATGCCGGCCTCGTCCGCCAGCTGCCCGAGCGCGTCGGCCGCGTCGAGCTTGGCCTGGTTCTCGGGAATCGACAGGTCGTAGCGCTGCGGGAGCATCGCCGAGCGCCGCGAGGTGAGGTCCTCGGCGCCCTTGCGCCAGCGCCCCGAGAGCCAGCCGCCGGCGAGCGGGCTCCACGGGATGACGCCCATGCCGTACTCGCGGCAGGTCGGCAGCACGTCCGTCTCGATGCCGCGCGCGAGGATCGAGTACGGCGGCTGCTCGCAGACGAACCGCTGGTGACCGCGCTCGCGGGCCACCCACTGGGCCTTGACGATCTGCGCCGCCGGATAGGTCGACGAGCCGATGTAGCGCACCTTGCCCTGCGTGACGAGGTCGGAGAGCGCGCCGAGCGTCTCGTCGTGGTCGGTCCACGGGTCCCAGCGGTGTACCTGGTACAGGTCGATCCAGTCGGTGTTCAGGCGCCTCAGCGACGCCTCGACCTCGCGGAAGATCCAGCGCCGCGAGTTGCCCGCCTGATTGGGATCGTCGCCCATCGTCCCGTGGAACTTCGTGGCGAGGACGACGTCGTCGCGGCGGCCACCGGCGAGCGCCTCGCCGACGATCTCCTCCGACTCCCCGCGCGCGTAGACGTCGGCGGTGTCGATGAAGTTGATGCCCGCGTCGAGCGCGCGGTGGATGATGCGGATGCTCGCATCATGGTCGGGCTCGCCCCAGGCGCCGAACATCATGGCGCCCAGGCAGAGCGGGCTGACGTGGACGCCGGTGCGTCCGAGGGTGCGATGGTCCATGCCCGGCACGCTACCGGTGTGGTCGCACCGGCTTCCCGGGCGGGCGCTCAGCGCTCGAGCGCGAGGCGCACGTCGTAGCCCAGCAGCTCGGGCACCGTCACGAACGTGTACCCCCGCGCGCGCAGCGCACCGACGATCTGCGGCAGCGCCGCGAGCGTCTGCGACCGGTCGCCGCCGCCGTCGTGGGAGAGGATGATCGCCCCGCTGCCGGTCTGCGCGAGGACGCGCGCGACGATCGAGTCCGTCCCCGGGCGTTTCCAGTCGGTCGGGTCGACGCTCCACAGGACGGAGGTCATGCTCTGCGCCTTCACGCGCGCGACGAGGTCCGACCCGGTCGAGCCGTACGGCGGCCGGAAGAGGCAGGGCGTGAAGCCCGTGGCGCGGCGGATCGCCGCGTTCGTGCGGACGATCTGATCGGTCGCCGCCGGGCCGCCGCCGCCCAGGTTCGCGTGGTTCCAGCTGTGGTTGCCGATTGCGTCCCCGGCTGCGAGCACGCGCCGCGCGAGCGCCGGCGCTGCCTGGACCTGCTGGCCGAGCATGAAGAACGTCGCCGGCACGCCGAGCCGCTGCAACTCGTCGACGAACGCCGGCGTGTCGGCCGCCGGCCCGTCGTCGTAGGTCAGTGCGATGCGCCTGCCGCGCGGGCCGCTGCGGACCTCCGCCGGCCCCGTCGCGGTGCAGCCGGTCACGACCGCCCGCCAGACCCGGCCCGCGAAGGTCCCGCTGTCCGGGACGCGGTCCTGGCAGCCGCCGACGGGCGCGGGTGTCGCCGGAGCGGGTGTCGTGGGAGTGGGTGTCGTGGGAGTGGGTGTTGTGGGCTCGTCGTCCGGGCTGGCGCCGCCGTTGGAGGCGGAGCGGGCGGACGCGGCGCTGCCGCAACCGGCCGCGCGGGCGTAGACGCGCCAGCGCAGCGGCCCCGGCTCGAGCCCCAGCGCGGCGGGCTCGACGCGGATCGCGAGGCGCCCCGGGGTCGGTTGCGCGACGCTCCCGGCGATCGTCCGCGTCCCGGCGCGCAGCCGCCAGGCCGAGCCCACGCGCGTGACGCACAGGCGCCGCACCGCGCCGCCGGCGGGCTCGAAGCGGGCACACAGCTCCCCGCCGCCCTCTCCGACGAGCTGCTGCGGGGTGATCCGCGCCGCGGCCTGGATCGTCAGGTCGAGGTTGCGCGCCTGCTGCCCGAGCGCGGCACCCGTCAGGTCGAGCGCCGCGCCCTCCGCCGGGTCGGCGTGGAGGCCTCCGCCGGCGGATGCCGGCGACGCGTGCGCTGCGGGCGCCGTCAGGCAGAGCAGCGCCAGACCCGCCGTGAGGACGAGGGGACCGCGGGACACGCGTGGCCTGAGCGAGCGCACCATGACGACAGTAGGCGCGGAGCCGGTCGGCTCCGCGCCCGT
>JADGPM010000197.1 GCA_017882425.1 Solirubrobacteraceae bacterium | reverse complement strand
TCGACCTCCAGCGCCGCCTCGCCGACGCGGCGCGGCTGCACCGGCTGCCGGTGTGCGCCTGCGCCGCCGCGGCGCCTGCGCCCGAGGCGCCGGCCTTCAGCACCGCCACGCCGACGCCGGCGCGTGCGCAGCGCTCGAGTGCCGCGCACCAGCGCGGGCCGTCGCCGTCGGCCTCGAGGTACAGCGCCACCGAGCGCACGCCGTCGGCCGCGGCGAGCGCCCAGAGGTAGTCCTCGGCGCCGAGCACGGCCTGGTTGCCGCACGAGATGACCGTGTGCAGTCGCAGGCCGCGCGCCGAGGCCAGGGCGTTGACCGCGACGTTGCCGCTCTGGGAGACGAGCGCGACCGGGCCGGCCTCGCGCGGGGCGACCATGTCACCCCACAGCGCCATGCGAGCGGGGAGGCAGACGATGCCGTTGCCGTTCGGGCCGCACACCGGCAGCCGGTGCAGCCGCGCCGCGTCGGCGAGGCGGCGCTGGAGGTCGACGCCGTCGCGCGCCTCGGCGAACCCGGCCGCGAAGACGACGGCGCCGCCGCAGCCGAGCGCGCCGGCCTCCTCGACGACGCCCGGCACGTCGGCCGCCGGGATCGCCACGACCACCGCGTCGGGCGCCTCGGGCAACGCGGCGAGCGAGGGGTGGCAGGTGAGGCCGTGCGCCTCCTCGCGGCGCGGGTTGACGGCGTAGACGCGGCCGGGATAGCCGAGACGCTGCAGGTTCAGCAGCGCCTCGCCGCCGTACGAGGCCGCGCGGTCCGTCGCGCCGACGACCGCGATCGATGCGGGCCGCAGCAGGCGGCCGAGGTCCATCACGCGCAGGTCACGAGTGCAGCACCGGCTCCACCCCGCGGCGCTCCAGCGAGCGGGCGATGATGATCCGCTGGACCTCGCTCGTGCCCTCCCAGATGCGGTCGACGCGCAGCTCGCGCCAGAAGCGCTCGGCGACGTTCACCCGCGTGTAGCCGCGCCCCCCGAAGATCTGCAGGCAGCGGTCGGCGCAGCGGTTGGCCGCCTCGCTGCAGAAGAGCTTCGCCATCGACGCCTTCGCGTGGACGAGCTTCACGTCGGCGTCGCTGTCGGCCAGCCGCGCGACCTCGAGTCCCAGCAGCCGCCCGGCTGCGGCGTCGGCGGCCGAGTCGGCGAGCGGGAACGAGACGCCCTGGTGGTCGATGATGCGCCCGCCGCCCTGCTCGCGCTCGATCGCCCAGGCGGTCGTCTCCTCGAGCAGCCGCCACATGGCGCCGCTGCAGCGCGCCGCGATGCCCAGGCGCTCCTCGGCGAACCACGCGCGCTGCAGGTCGTCGCCGCCCCCGAGCCCCCCGATGATCGCCTCGTCGCCGACCTCGACGCCGCTGAAGCGCAGCGTGGGGTGCCCGTGCGGGTAGTTGTGGGTGAACGGCGGGTCGTCGACGACGGAGATGCCGGGGGTGTCGCGGTCGATCAGGAACAGCGTCGGCAGCGACGCGCCGTCCACCCGCGCGTTGGCCATCACGATGTAGACGGCGGCGACGTCGCCGTAGGTGACGAACCACTTCTCGCCGTCGATGCGCCAGCCGGCGTCGGTCTTCGTCGCGGTGGTCGCGATGCCGGAGGGGTCCGAGCCCGCGAGCTCCTCGGTGACCGCGTAGGCGTCGTGCGTCTCGCCCCGCAGCCCCGGCTTCAGGTAGCGCTCGATCTGCTCGTCGCTGCCGTGCGCCAGGACGTTGTAGGCGGTCGGCACGTACCAGGACAGCGCGTTCGTCGAGCGGCCGAACTGCTCCTCGACGAGGAACCACTCGACGTGGGTCCAGCCGTTGCCGCCGTGCTCGGCGCTGTGCAGGCCGCCGTGCAGGCGGCGCGCGAGCGCCTCGCGCCTGATCAGGGCGACGTCGGCGTCGGGCAGTCCGCCGCCGGCACGCTCGGCCTGCTCCTCGAGCGGGATCAGGATCTCGTCGACGAAGCCGCGCGCACGATCCTGGAGCTCGCGCTGAACGGGCGTCAGCGAATCGGCGGCTGGGGGTGCTTGGGGTGCGCTCATGGGAACCTCGGGGGCGGGGTAGGGTTGGGGCGGTGGCGAGCGGAGCAGCGGACACGGACGACGGCCGGAGCAGCGCGCGCCAGCGCATGCTCGACGCCGCGGTCAAGCGGATCGCGAGCGAGGGCATCGACGACGTGCGGATCGCACGGATCGCGATGGACGCCGGCGTCTCCGCGGCGCTCGTCCACTACCACTTCGAGTCGCGCGAGGCCCTGCTCGCCGAGGCGCTGGAGCACTCCTACGAGCGCGCCGGCGACGCGCGCATCGCCGGCCTGGACGACGGCGCGCCGGCGGCCTATCGCCTGCGCGTGATGATCGACCAGTGCCTGCCGCTGCCGGGCGCGCTGCGCGACGACTGGCTGCTGTGGGCCGAGCTGTGGCTGCGCGCCTCGCGCCATCCGGAGCTGCGCGAGACGGCGGCGCGGCTCTACGCCCGCATGCGCGAGTGGTTCGCCGCGGTGATCGCCGACGGGATCGAGCAGGGGGAGTTCACGCCGTGTGACGCCGGTCGCATCGCCGACCGGCTGATCGCGCTGATCGACGGCTGCGGCATCCGCACGCTGATGGGTGATCCGGCGATGCCCGTGCAGCGCGCGCGCGTCGAGATCTGGGCGGCCGTCGCCGGCGATCTGGGTGTGCCCGAGGACGCTGCGGAACCCGCGCTGCCGGCCGACTGAGGTCATCCTGCGAGTGCCTCGCGCTCGGCGGTCGTCAGCGGCCGCGGGCGGCCCGTGTCCCGGTCGCGCACGACGAGCGTGACCGCCGCGTCGAGGATCGGCGCGCCCTCGGCGGTCTCGATCGTCTCGTGGGTGCGGATGCTGGTCTCGCCGACGCGGTCCAGCGAGCAGCGCACGATCACCGCCTCGTCGTCGCGACGCAGCGTGCGCTGGAAGTCGAGCCCGAGCTGCGCGACGACGGCGTCCGGGATCACCCCGGTCCGCGCGAACCGCTCGGCCAGCCACGCGCCGCGCGCCTCGTCGAGGTAGGTCAGGTGAACGGCGGGCAGCACGGCACCGGTCGCGTCGAGGTCGCGCACGCGGATCGTCACGTGGGAGGTGTGCGGACGGGCGGGGATGCGCGCGCACGGCGGCTTGCCGTGCGCGGGCAGCTCGATGCCGAGCTCCGCCTCGACGAGGCGGCGCGCCCACGCGGTCGCGCGGTCCGCCGGCACGTCGACGTCGTGGATCGTCGCGTGCAGCCCGATGCCGTCGAGCGCGGCGACGAGTCGGCCCGCGAGCTCGTCGGGGTGCTCGCAGCGCCAGGCGCCGTCCTGCACGCCGTCGGTCAGCACCTGGGCCAGGACTGCGCGCCAGCCGCGCGCGAAGCGCTCGAGCGTGCCGCGCAGCGCCTCGGTCCGCACGCTCTGGCCCCAGCTCTCGATCCACATGCGCCAGGCCGGGTGGTTGTTCCAGTCGAGCGACTCGAGGAACGCGACGAGCCGGTCAGCCGGGCGCTCGTGGATGCGCGAGATCTTCTGGAGCTGCTCGAGCTCCTCGCCGGCGAGCGCCGCGAACGCCTCGGCGACCACGTCGTCCTTGGAAGGGAAGTGGTAGTTCAGGAGGCCGAGGCTCGCGCCCGCCTCACGCGTGATCTCGCCCACGGTCGCGCTGGACAGGCCGTCGCGCTGGATCACCCGCCGCGTCGCGTCGAGCAGCTCGCGCCGCGTGTCCGGCCGCACCTGCCGCGTGCTCTCCGCCGGGGTCATGAGACCTCGGCGGGCGCCGCGTCCGGCTGGTCCGTGGGGGCCGGCTCGTCCGTCTCCAGCACGCGCAGGTAGCGCGGCGGAAGGTGCACGCTGACGGCGTTCCCCTGCTCGTACTCGATGGCGTCGCCGTCGTTCGGCACGTCGACGCGGATCAGCGCGCCGGTCGCCAGGCGCACGCGCACGTCCTGGTGGAAGCCGAGGTAGACGACCTCCTCGACCATGCCGGGCATGCGGTTCTCCCCGGTGGTCCCGTGCGGCTCCAGGCGCACCCGCTCGGGGCGGATCATCGCCAGCGCGTCGCCGCGCAGGTCGCCGGCACACTCGGCGGCCACGAGCGTGAAGTTGCCCAGCGTCAGCTGCGCGCCGCCCGCGCCGTCGGCGGCCGCCTGCACCGGCACGAGGTTCGAGGCGCCCAGGAAGTTCGCGACGAACGCGGTGCTCGGCTCCTCGTAGAGCTCCTGCGGCGGGCCGCACTGCTCGATGTTCCCGTTGCGCATGACGGCGACGCGGTCGCTCATCGTCAGCGCCTCGTCCTGGTCGTGGGTGACGTAGATGAACGTCACCTCGAGCGTCTCCTGGATGCGCTTGAGCTCCACCTGCAGGTCGATGCGCAGGCGCGCGTCGAGTGCGCCGAGGGGCTCGTCGAGCAGCAGCACCGGCGGCTCGAGGACGAGCGCGCGGGCGAGCGCGACGCGCTGCTGCTGGCCGCCGGAGAGCTGGCCCGGCTTGCGATGCCCGAGGCCGCCGAGCCGGACGAGCTCCATCGCCTCGCCGACGCGCCGCGCCGCGTCGGCCTTGGAGACCTTCTGGTAGCGCAGGCCGAAGCCGACGTTCTCCTCGACGGTCTTGTGCGGGAACAGCGCGTAGCTCTGGAAGACCGTGTTGACGTTGCGCCTGTGCGGCGGCGTGCGCGACATGTCGACGCCGTCGAGCAGGATCTCGCCTTCGTCGGGACGCTCGAACCCGGCGATCAGGCGCAGGGTCGTCGTCTTCCCGCAGCCGGACGGGCCGAGCATCGTGAAGAACTCCCCTCCGGGCACGTCGAGGTCGATGCCGTTGACGGCGACGACCTCGCCGTAGCGCTTGACGAGCCCGTCCAGCTTGATGTCGCCCTTGCCGGCGCTCACTTGCTGCCTCCCGCGTCGATGCCGGCCTCGATCCCGGCGAGCTGGCCGATAGCCGACCCACCGCCCTCGCCACGCGTCATCAGCCGGAAGACGAGGTACGCCAGGCCGAGTGCCAGGAGCGTGACGGTCAGCATGATGGTCGCCAGGGCGTTCAGCGCCGGCGTCGGCGCCGCGCGCGCCTGGGCGTAGATCCGCATCGGGACCGTCGTCGTGTCGGCGCCGGAGGCCAGGTACTGGCTGACGACGAAGTCGTCGATCGACAGCGCGAAGACGATCAGCAGGCTGGCCGCGATCGCGGGCAGCAGCAGCGGCACGAGGATCCTCCGCACGACGTCCCATGGCGGCGCCCCGAGGTCGGCGGCGGCCTCCTCGAGGTCTCCGCCGATCGTCGCGAGTCGCCCACGGACGATCACCACGACGAAGGACATCGAGAAGGTGACGTGCCCGATCACCTGGGCGGTCGTCCCCAGGCCGATCACCTTGAAGGCGGTCGTGAAGAGCAGGAACAGGCCCACGGCGAAGACGAGCTCCGGCGTCACGAGCGGCAGCAGCGTCAGGACGTTCGCCGTGCCCGATCCCGGACCGCGCCAGCGCTGCAGGCCGAGCGCGAGGGCGACGCCGAGCGGCGTCGCGATGAGCATCGCGAAGAACGCGAGCGTCAGGCTCTGCTGGAGCGCCGAGCTGAGCGTCGGGTCGTGGAAGACGCTGAGGTTCGGGTCCTTCCAGAACCAGCGCAGCGACCAGCCCTGCGCGGCGCTGCGCGAGCGGCCCGAGTTGAAGGCGAAGCGGATCGCCAGCAGCACCGGGACGATCGACCAGAGGATGTAGATCCACGTCACCAGGGCCAGGCCGCGGGGGTGGCCCCACGGGTCGCGCCATTGGAAGCGCCGGCGGCGCGCCCTGCTCGGCGCCGCGCCGATCCCGCGCTCGAGTGCCGTCGTGTCGGTCATGTCGTCGCCTGACGCTGCTCGGCGCGCATGCTGCGCAGGTAGCCGAGCATGAAGACCAGCAGGAACACCGACAGCAGCATCGTCAGGGCGGCGCCGAGCGACTTCTCCGAGCCGCCCTGCACGTAGCCGTTGATCGTGTTGCCGATCATGCTCGTGTGCGGCGAGCCGGACATCAGGTCCTGCGTGAAGTAGTCCCCGAACATCGGCAGGGCGATCAGCACCATCCCGGCGAGGATCCCCGACTTCGACAGCGGCAGGACGGTGCGCCAGAAGGACTGGAAGGGGGAGGCGCCGAGGTCGCGCGAGGCCTCGATCAGGCGGTGGTCGAGGCGGTCGAGCGAGGCGTACAGGGGCAGGATGAAGAACGGCAGGTAGCCGTACACGAGCGCCAGGACGACGGTCACCGACTGCCCGCCGAGCCAGTCGTTGCCGTCCATCACCCCGAGCCTGTTCATGAGCGTGTCGATCCCCAGGCCGTTCAGCGCCTTGGAGGCATAGCCGTCGGTCGCGAGCAGGTTCGTCCAGGCGAACATCCGCATGATGTAGGAGATCCAGAACGGCAGCACGAGCAGCAGCAGCACGATCCCGCGCGAGCGCCCCGCGTAGCGCGCGGCGTAGTAGGCGACCGGGTAGCCGATCACGAGCGACAGCGCCATCGCGACGACGACGTAGGCCACGGTGCGCACCGCGACGGGCCACGTCGTGCCGCCCGGCAGGACGTCCTTGATCGCCTGCACGAGGTAGCCCACGTTCCAGTCGAGCGGGTTCCAGTGCGGAACCGGCTCGAACAGCGTCGTGACGTTGCCCATGCCCACGCTGACGATCGCGTACGTGGCGACGAGGAAGAACAGCGCGAGCCAGACGAGCGGGGGGGCGGCGAGGACGCGCCAGATCCAGCGGGGTGTCACCTAGCCCGCCTGGAACCGCACCCAGCCGTCGTCCCAGAGCCGCTGGCCGGAGGTCGTGAGTGTGAGGTAGGCGTTGCCGTTCGCGTACGCCTCGCGCGTGACGAGCGCGGTCTGCAGGCCCTTCGGGATCAGGCCCTGGTCGAGCAGCAGCTTGGCGTCGATGCCGTTGATCGGCGGCTGGTAGCCGACGTAGCCCGTGAAGTTCTCCAGCGCGACCTTCTTGTCGAGCATGAAGTTCAGGAACTTGTGCGCGAGCACCGGCTTCGTCGCGGCGCTCGCCACGGTCATGATGTCGTTGAAGACCGGTCCGCCGACCTCCTGGTAGGCGTACGAGATGACGTCGGGGTTCGTCCCCTTCGGCAGGTAGCTGATGACCGCGTTCAGCATGTCGCCCGACCACACCTGGCCGAGCACGATCCGGCCTGCGGGCAGCGACTCGTAGGCGGAGATCTGGACCTTCACGCCGACCGTGCGGTTGAGCTCCTTGAGCGAGGCCACGGAGCCGTTGACGAGCGCGGCCTTCTCGGTGTTCAGGTCGTCGCTCCCGCCGTGCATGAGGCCCATGCCGATGGCCTCGCGCTGGTCGTTGAGCAGCTGCACCTTGCCGTGGTACTGCGTCGCCGCCCACATCGCGTCCCAGACCGGGTTCATCTTCGCCGGGTCGTAGCTGACGATGTCGTTGCGCCAGCCGACCCCGGTCGTGTAGACGGTGTAGGGGACCGAGTAGCGCGGGCCGACGTCGTAGAACGGCTGCGCGGCCTCGGGCCAGACGTTCCTGGCGAGGTTGGGGATCAGGTCGTAGTTCAGCGGCTGGACGAGCTTGCGGCCGACGAGGCGCGAGAGCTGGTCGGGCGTCGAGAAGATGACGTCGAACTTCAGGCCGCCGGTGCTGAGCTTCGAGAACGCCTCGTCGAGCGTCTCGAAGGTCGTGACGCGGACGCTGACGTTGTTCTGGCGCCCGAACTCCTTGAGCACGGCCGGGTTGAGGTAGTCGGCGTAGTTGTAGATCAGGAGCTCCCCGCCGGACTCGGGCTTGCCGGCCTTCACCGGCGTGCCGAGCTTGGGCAGCACGACGGGATAGTCGCGCCGCGCGAGCGGGATGCCCGAGGCGTCGACCGGGCCGCCCGCCGTCGGGTCGCCGAGGATGCCCTTCCCGCCGCCGCCGCCGGCGCCGTAGGCCGCCACCGGCGTGGTCGTGTCCTCGCAGCCGGTGAGCGCCGCCGCCGTGCCGCCGAACAGCGCCAGGCCGCCGGCGCGCTTCAGCAGCCCGCGCCGCGAGACGCCGCTCGTGCCCGGGGTGACGTCCGTGTCGCGAGCCGTGTTCGGCTCCTTCTCTGAAGGCCCGTTCAAGGTGCTGACATTCCTAACGGACGTGTGACAGCGCTGTCAAGGCACGCTGTACGACGCGGACACCCGGACTGGACTGAACGGTGGTTCAGGGCAGCCCGGGCGGGCGGCTGCGGTCCGTCAGGACGCGCTTGACGATGTCTGACGTGGCCGGCGGATGCGGGCCTTCGCCCGCTCGCGGCGCGCGTCGCGCAGGACGACCTGCGCTGCGTTGTGGCCGGAGGCGGCGATCACGCCGCCGCCGGGATGCGTCCCGGCGCCACACAGGTACAGGCCGTCGACGGGTGTCCCGTAACGCGAGAGCTCGGGCGTCGGGCGCATGAAGGCCATCTGGTCCAGGCCCTGCTCGCCCTGGAAGATCGAGCCGCCCTCCAGGCCGAAGATGCGTTCGAGATCCGGCGGCGCCAGCACCTCGTAGTGCAGGATCGCGTCGGGCACGTTCGGCGCGTGCTCGGCGAGCATCGCGAAGCACTTCTGCGCGTACTCCTCGCGTGCGCCCTCGGGCCAGCCCTCCTCGTTCCACGGGCCGAACTGCGTGAACATCGTGACGACGGTCGTGCCGTCGTCGGTGAGCGTCGGGTCGACCGCGGTCGGCACCTCGACCTCGATGTAGGGGCCCTCGGCAGGCTTGCCGCGCTGGGCGTCCTGCCATGCCTGCTCGAGGTAGGGGACCGACGGGCAGATCGCGACGCTCGCGTGGAGCAGCTGCTCGGCGACCTCGGGCGCGGCGTTCACGTAGCGCGGCGGCTCGGAGAGCACCGCGTTGATCTTCACCGACGCCCCGCGCGTGCGGTAGCGGCGCATGTCGTCGGCGACGTTCTGCGGGAAGTGCTCGGCGCCGACGAGCCCGAGGATCGTGTGCTTGGGATGCGCGCCGGAGAGCACGAGCGGCGCGTGGATCTGCTCGCCGCCGGCCAGCGTCACGCCGGTCACGCGGCCGCCGTCGACGTCGATCGACGTGACGTCGGCGTCCGTGCGGATCGTGGCGCCGCCGGCGCGGGCGCTCGAGGCGATCGCCTCGGAGATCGCGCCCATGCCGCCCTTCACGTGGCCCCAGGCGCCCTGGACGCCGCCGACCTCGCCGAGGGCGTGGTGCAACAGGTTGTAGGCCGTGCCCGGGGTGTACGGGCCGGCCCACACGCCGACGACGCCGCTGGAGGCGTAGGCCCCCTTGAGCTCGTCGGTCTCGAAGTAGTCGTCGAGCAGGTCGCCGACCGACATCGTCATCAGGCGGAAGATCTCGGCCAGGTCGCGGCGGCTCATCCCGGCCGCGCGGCCCGCCTCGCGCAGCAGCTCGAAGACGTCGGTGGGGCGCTTGGAGCCGAGCGCGGGCGGCGGGCGCATCATGAGCGGCTTGAGGAAGTCGGCGGCCTTGTCGAACAGGCGGTCGAACGGCTCGAGCGCGTCGGCGTCCTTCTTCGAGACGCGCGCGACCTGCTCGTAGGTGATGCGCTTGTCGTTGGGCAGCAGGATCGGGCTCCCGTCGGAGGCGAAGGTCGCGAACTCCGGGTCGAGCGGGATCGGGTGATACCCGTGCCGGGTGAGCTCGAGGTCGGCCACGATCTTCGGCTGGAGCATCGAGACGACGTACGAGGCGCGCGAGACGCGCTGGCCGGGCCAGAGCTCCTCGGTGACGCACGCGCCGCCGAGCAGATGGCGGCGCTCGAGCACGCAGACGCGCAGGCCCGCCTTCGCGAGGTAGGCGGCGGCCGTGAGCGCGTTGTGCCCGCCTCCGACGACGATCGCGTCGTAGGAGGCCGCGCCGGCGCCGTTGGGGGTGTGGCCGTTGACAGCGCTCATCGCGCGACCTCCGCGCCGAGGGCCTCGAGGTAGCGGTCGGCGACCATCACGTCGAAGTCGTGCACGTCGTCCTCCTGGGTCGTGTAGCGCCCGGGCTCGAAGCCGCTGGAGGTCATGCCGCGCTGGGTCAGCCCGCAGACCTCCCAGTCCTCGCGGTTGACCTGGTCCCAGAAGTCGACCGCGTCCTTGGCGTCGAACCCGTCGGCCGCCATCGTCTCGGGCTCGAAGAACCACTCGCAGACGACCTTCGTGCGGTCGACGGCCTGCGGCCAGAGCGTGTGCAGCATCACGTAGTCGGGGTGCAGCGAGACGAGCGTGTTCGGGAACACGAGGAAGTAGAGGACCTCGCGCTGCTGGGCCTCCGTGAGCCCGCGGATCGGCGGGCGGTTGTGTGCGGCGCCGCCCTCCTTGCCCATCGTGTCGGCGCCCTCGGTGAGCGTCATCGAGCCGCCGCACCAGGCGCCCGCGCCGGTGAGGCTGTCGCCGGAGAGGTAGTGCGAGAGGCGGTTGAGCTCCGGGTGGACGCCGGGGCAGTGCAGGCACTCGTTGTAGTTCTGGGCGATCGCCTTCCAGTTCGCCGCGACCTCGTAGACGACCTGGGCGCCGCGCTGGAGCTCACCGGTGCGGTAGCGCGCCAGCAGCGGCGCGAGCTCGCCGATGTGCTCGCCGGGGGCGGGCGCCTCACCGGAGAGGTCGAGCAGGACGAGCCCCTCGATCACCGCGAGGCGGACGGGCTTGAGGCCGAAGCACGAGGGCTCGAAGTTCTCGAGGCCCTCCGTGAACGGCGCGTTCTTGAGGCTGCCGTCGAACCCGTAGGACCATGCGTGGTAGGGACACTGCAGGCGCGGGAGCCGTCCCTCGGGCGTGTCGACGAGCCGCGCGCCGCGGTGGCGGCAGCTGTTGTGGAAGGCGCGGGGGAGGCCGTCGTCGTCGGCGACGACGAAGACGCTCTCGCCACCCAGCTCGACCATCAGGAACTGGC
>JADGPM010000025.1 GCA_017882425.1 Solirubrobacteraceae bacterium | reverse complement strand
TCGGGAATGCGACGGTGGGCAGCACGGGCGCGGCCGGGCCGGCGGGTGTGGGGGTCGGTGTCGGTCCCGGGGTGACCGGTTCGGCGGTCGTCAGGTCGGCGTTCATCAGCACGCCGTAGCCGAAGCTCAGGATGGCCCCGGGGATGCCCGCGGGGCTGGGCGCCGGGACGGCGGCCGCGGTCGGGCCGGGGTAGGTCGGGTAGGACAGCGACGCGCCGTCGTAGAACACCGGGACCGGGACGTTCGAGGCCTCGACCTCGAGCGCCAGTGCGTCGATCACCTGGATGGTCCTGGTGTCGTTGGGCGCGGGTGTCGAGTCCTCCTGCAGCGCCAGGCTCGCCGGCACCGTCGTCACCGCGTTCGGCGCGGGCGTGAACTCGGGCCCGTAGGCCTCGAGGAACGGGCCGGCGCTGGTCGGATGCGCGGGGTCGCCCGTCTGCTGGAACAGGAAGCGGATGACGTTGATGCGCATCTTGCCCGTCGTCGCGCCGACCTTGACGCGCACCGCGCTGACGGTGCCGCTCGCGGGGGCGACCATGCTGCCGGACGTACCGCTGCCCAGGTGGGACCACATGCACGAGACCGAGTTCACCGGGTAGAACAGGTTCGGCGGCGCGTGCGCACACGTCCCGTTGACGGTGTCGTTGTTCGCCGAGAACGCGGCGAGATCGGCGCCGAAGGGCGTCACCGCCGCACCGGCGGGCGCGGCGAGCCACAGCGCTGCGGCGCATCCGGACGCGATCGCGCAAATGGGCGTCATGCGGCGCCAGCCCACCGTCGGCGTCCGCCGGCGGCTCAGGTTTTCCGGCGTCCCGCCCGATACAGGGGGAACCCCGGCGTCGCCACGGGGGGATAACTTCGGGCGACGCCGGGGCGTCCCATCTCCAGTGTGACGCGTCGTGATGCAGACGGCGAGTGAACTTCGTGCCCAGCGCCGTCCGCGGCGCCTGGAACGCTCGCGCGATGACCGAGCGCCTGCTGATCCGGGACGGCTACGTCCTGTCGATGGACCCGCGTGTCGGGGAGTTGCCGCGCGGCAGCGTGCTGGTCGAGGACGGCGTCATCGCCGCGATCGCCCCCGACCTGGACGCCCGCGACGCCGAGGTGCTCGACGCCTCAGGGCATGTCGTCATGCCGGGGTTCGTCGACACGCACCGTCACACCTGGCAGACGGCGCTGCGAGGCGTCTGCGCCGACTGGTCGCTGATGGAGTACTTCCGCGGAATCCGCCAGACGTTCTCCCCGCGCTACCTCCCCGAGGACGTCTACGCGGGGAACCACGTCGGTGCGCTCGAGGCTCTCGATGCGGGCGTGACGACGCTGCTCGACTTCTCGCACTGCAACAACAGCCCGGCGCATGCCGACGCGGCGATCGAGGGGCTGCGCGACGCGGGCATCCGCGCGACGTTCGCCTACGGGTACTTCCCGGCCCCCGCGCCGGAGCCGGTGTTCACCGACCATCGCCAGCGCATCGCCGACGCCCACCGGGTCCAGGCCGAGCATTTCTCCAGCTCGGGCCAGCTCGTGCGCATGGGCATCGCGCTGACGGAGTCCGGACTGCTGCCCTTCCACCTGCACCGGGCCGAGATCGAGTCGGCGCGCGAGCTCGGCGTGCTGCTCGTCGCGCACACCGGCTGCGTCTGGGGGTCGACGATCACCGGCGGCGTCGAGCAGTTCCACGCGCACGGCCTGCTCGACGCCGATCAGGTGCACGTGCACTGCAACAGCCTCACCGACCACGAGTTCGACCTGCTCGCGGGGGCGGGGGCGAAGGTGTCGTGCAGCCCGGAGACCGAGCTGCAGATGGGGATGGGGCACCCGGTCATCCGCCGTGCACTGGACCGCGGGATGCGACCGTCGCTGAGCTGCGACATCGTCTCGCTGAACTCCGGCGACATGTTCACCCAGATGCGCATGGGCCTGCAGTTCCAGCGCGCGATGGACAACGACCCGATCCTGGCCGCGGGCGCGATGCCCGGCACGATCGACCTGACCGTCCGCGACGCGCTCGTGTGGGCGACGATCAACGGCGCCGAGGCGATGGGGCTCGGCGGTGTCACCGGGTCGCTGGCGCCGGGCAAGCAGGCCGACGTGATCGTCGTCGGCGGGGACCGGCTGAACATGACGCCGCTCACCGAGCCGGTCGCCGCGATGGTCGTCCAGGCGGGCGCGGCGAACGTGCGCGACGTCTTCGTCGCCGGGCGGGCGGTCAAGCGCGACTTCGCGCTCTGCGGTGTCGACCACGCGGCGATCCGCCGGCTCGCGGACGCCTCGCGTGAGCGCATCTTCGCCGCGGTGGCGGGCGCGGGCGAGCCGATCCTGCCGCCCGAGCCCGAGGGCTACCAGGACCTCCTGAACGCGATGGCGCGGGCGAACTTCGCCCAGCTCGAGGGCTGACCAAACGCGCGCGGTAGGTTCCGCGCATGCCCTCCGCCCTCGTCACCGGCGCCGCCCGCGGAATCGGCCGCGCCATCGCCCTGCATCTCGCCGCCGAGGGCTGGGAGGTGTACGCCGGGGTGCGGCACCCGGCCGACGGGGACGC
>JADGPM010000024.1 GCA_017882425.1 Solirubrobacteraceae bacterium | reverse complement strand
GCCGCGAGATCGGCGGCGCCGCCGGTGGGGTCGACGAGATCCCCGCCGTCGAGCGGCTCGGCGATCGCGTTGACCGTCAGGTCGCGGGCGCGCAGATCCGCCTCGAGCCCGCCCTCGTGCAACGGGGTGAGGTCGACCTGCCAGGCCTGGCCGGGCCCGACGACGCGCCAGCTCCCGAAGGCGTCCGAGAGTGCGAACGCCGCCGCAGGAGGCGATCCGGCGCGTCGGACGCGCTGCGCGGCCGCGGCCGGGTCTCCGGCGACCACGACGTCCAGGTCCAGGGCCTCGTCGGGGTCCGCGCGGCCCAGCAGGCGGTCGCGCACCGCGCCACCGACGAGCCATGCCTGCTCGCCCTCCAGGGCGCGGCGGACGAGCCCGAGCGGTCCCCCCGGGCCGCTCACCGGGACTCCGGCGCCGCGCCGTCGCGATGGTGCAGGCGCGGGACGCGGGCCGCCAGCGCGCAGGTCACCTCGTAGTTGATCGTTCCCAGGCGGTCGGCGATCGCCTCGGCGAGGATCCGTTGCTCGCCCTGCGCGCCGATCAGGACGGCATCGTCGCCGATCTCGACACCGCCCCCGTCAGGCCCGAGATCGAGCGTGATGTTGTCCATGCTCACGGTCCCCACGAGCGGAAAGCGCCGCCCGCCGACGAGGACCTCGGCCGCGCTCGTCGGCCCCCGCCGCCAGCCGTCGCCGTAGCCGACGGGGACCGTCGCGATCACGGTCGGCGCGGACGCGATGAAGCGCCGCCCGTAGCCCGTGCTCTCGCCCGCCGCGCACGGCTTCACCTCGGCGACGTACGAGCGCAGCTCGAGCGCCGGTTCCAGGCCGCGCGCGGCCGGGTCCTCGCCGAAGGGATCCATCCCGTAGATCGCGATGCCGGGCCGGACCAGATCGAAGTGCGCCGCCGCGTCGCGCAGGGTCGCGGCGCTGTTGGCGGCGTGCAGGAGCGCCCGCGGGTGGTCCGCACGCAGCGGCAGCGCCCAGGCGGCGAACCGCGCCAGCTGCTCGTCGAAGAACCTGTCGTCGCGCTCGTCGGCGGTGGCGAAATGCGTCATCAGGCCCGCGAGCATCGTCCCGGACGCCGCCGCCGCTGCCGCCGCGACGCGCGTGGCCTCGTCCGGATCGCGCGTCCCCAGGCGTCCCATGCCGGTGTCCAGCTTGGCGTGTACGCGCCCGCCGCCGAGCGCCGCGACCCGCTCCACGAAGCTCTCGCGCCAGGCGACGACATCGGCGCCGGCAGCGAGCGCGACCGGCAGCTCCTCGTCGCTCAGGGCACCCAGCACCAGCAGGCGCCCGCCGACGCCCCCGGCGCGCAGGCCCGCGGCCTCCCGCGCGGTCGCCACGGCGAGCCACGACGCTCCGCCGGCCTGGGCGGCGATCGCGGCGGCGAGCGCACCGTGGCCGTATCCGTCGGCCTTGACGACGGCGCAGACGGCGGCGCCCGGCGCGGCGCTCCGCAGGCGCGCCACGTTGCGCTCGATGGCGGCGACGTTGACCGCGGCGAGGGCGCGGACCGTCACCGCAGGTACCGGTCCCCGGCGCACGTGGCCCTTCTCGAAGCCCCTGACCGCACATGCCGGACGGCGATCACCGCCACCGCGCCGTTCGGGGCCCGACATCCCGAGAGGACCCACCAGAGCTCATCGCCCTGAGCCTACCCTGCCTCCCCGTCAGGGGCGCGCGCCCGGGAGCGCCGCGATCACGTCGCGTGCGATCACGCCGTCGACCCCGAGCTCGGCGGCGGCGCGAACGCCGGCGCGGGCGTGCAGCCGCACGGCCGCGCACGCGGCGGTGAACGGCTCGATCCCGCGCGCCAGCATCGCGCCGGTGACGCCGCTGAGCACGTCGCCGGTGCCGGCGGTCGCCAGCGCGGGCGTCGCGCCCGGGCTGACGGCGACGGTCCCGTCGGGCCGCGCGACGAGCGTGTCGTCGCCCTTGAGGACGACGATCGCGCCGCTGGCCCGGGCGGCGCTGCGCACGTGCTCCAGGCGCCGCGCCTCGACATCGGCGGACGGCACGCCCAGCAGCCGGCCGAGCTCGCCGGCGTGCGGCGTGAGGACCGTCGCCGCCCGGCGGCCCGCGAGCAGGTCGAGCCGCCCCGCGTGCGCGTTGAGGCCGTCCGCATCGAGCAGCAGCGGGATCTGCGCGCCGACCGCCAGGTCGCGCGCGAACGCCTGCGCCCCGTCGCTGCGCCCGAGCCCGGGACCGAGCACGAGCGCGCCCCCGCGGCGGCCGGCCTCCTCGAGCACCGCGGCGACGCCCCCCGGACTGTGACCACCGTCCTCCTCGACCAGCGCGAGCTGCATCACCTCGACGAGGTGCGCGGCGACGACGGACTGCTGCGAGCCCGGCACGCATGCGCTGACGTAGCCCGCGCCGGCGCGCATCGCCGCCGCGCCCGCGAGGACCACCGCGCCGGTCAGGCCGCGCGACCCGCCGGCGACCAGGACGTGGCCGCTCGTGAACTTCGTCCAGCCGGCTGCGCGCGTCGGCAGCCGCTCGAGCAGCTCCTCGTCGTCGATGAGCCCGATGTCCCCCGGCGCGGCGCCGCGGGCGTCCGCTCGGGCCGGAATCCCGATGTCGACGACCTGCACGCGGCCCGCGTGAGCCTTCCCGGGGTTGACCCAGAGGCCGGGCTTCGCGGCGTGGAAGGTCGCGGTGGCCGCCGCGGTGACCGCCGCGCCGGCGATCTCTCCGGTCGATGCGTCGACGCCGCTCGGGACGTCGGCGGCGACGACCGGGATCCCGCTGGCCGCGATCGCGGCGATCGCGTCGCCCACGGCCCCGCGCGGCTCGCCGGCGAACCCGGTCCCGAGCAGCGCATCGACGATCACGGCGGCGCCGTCGAGCCCTTCCGGGGTGAACGCCCGCGGCGGCTCCCCCGGCAGGCGCTCGACCTGCACACGCGCATCGCCGCGAAGCCGCTCCGGCGGGACGGCGGCCAGCACGCGCACCTCGCGCCAGGCGTCACGCAGCAGGCGCGCGGCGGCGTACCCGTCGCCGCCGTTGTTGCCCCCGCCGCAGACGACCGCCACGACGCCCTCCGGCGCCACCTGGGTGACGAGCGCGGCGAGGCCCTCCGAGGCGCGCTCCATGAGGTCGAGCGACGGGATCTGCAGGTCCTCGATGGCGTGGCGGTCCGTCTCGCGCGAGGCCTCCGCGCCCGGCAGAACCCGCAGCCATGTCACAGCGCCGCTCACGCCGCCACTACGACGGCGCCGGCCGTCTCGCGCGAGTGGGTCAGGGACAGGTGCAGCTCGACGCCGAGCTCGGCGGCGCGAGCCGCCGCAGCCCCGTGCAGGAGGACCGCCGGCGCACCACGCGAGTCGTGGACGACCTCGATCTCGAGCGGGCGCAGGACGTCGAGGCCCAGCGCCTTGGTCGTCGCCTCCTTCGCGCAGAAGCGCGCCGCGAGATGCTGGCCCGGCCGCGCGCGCGAGGCGGCATAGGCGCGCTCCTGCTCGCAGAAGAGGCGCTCGGCCAGGCGCGGACGCCGCTCGAGCGCCCGCTCGATGCGCTCGATCTCCACCAGGTCCAGGCCGACGCCGTGCACGGTCTCGCTACTCGACCGTGACGGTCTTCGCCAGGTTGCGCGGCTGGTCGACGTTCAGGCCGCGCAGGCGGGCGATCCGGTAGGCCAGCAGCTGCAGCGGGATCACCGCGAGCAGCGGCTGGAGCGTCCAGTCGGTCGCCGGGATGGAGACGACCGATTCGGCGTGCTCGCCGATCGTCGGGTTGCCCTCGGTCGCGACGGCGATCACGTGCGCGCCGCGCGCGCGGACCTCCTGCATGTTCGAGATGACCTTGTCGAGCAGCGGCGAGTCGGTGGCGACCGTCACGACCGGGGTGCTCTCGCTGAGCAGCGCGATCGGCCCGTGCTTCATCTCCCCCGCGGCGTACGCGTCGGTCGAGATGTAGGCGACCTCCTTGAGCTTCAGCGCCCCCTCGTCCGCGACGGCGACGCCCGCGTGGCGGCCCAGGTAGAGGAAGAACCCGGCGCGCCAGTGCTGGTCGGCGATCGCGTCGATCACCGGGTCGACGGACTCCAGCAGCTCGCCGATCAGGCGCGGGATGCTCTTGAGCTGGCCGACGAGCAGCATGCGGCGCTCGGCCTCCATCGTCCCGTGCAGCTCGGCGAGGCGCAGCGCCAGCAGGTACATCACGGCGACCTGACAGACGAACGTCTTCGTCGCCGCGACCGACACCTCGAGACCCGCGCGCGTGTAGAGCACGCCGTCGGCGTCCCGCGTGGCCTGCGAGCCCATGATGTTCGTGACGGCGAGCACCGTCGCGCCGCGCTCCTGCGCGATCCGCATGGCGGCGAGCGTGTCGGCCGTCTCGCCGGACTGGGTGACGCCGATCACGAGGTCGCCCGGCCCGACGATCGGGTTGCGGTAGCGGTACTCGGAGGCGATCTCCACCTCGACGGGCACGCGCGCGTACTCCTCGATCGCGTACCGGCCGATCAGCCCGGCGTGGTAGGAGGTGCCGCAGGCGACGATCACGATGCGCCGCGCGCCGCGCAGCACGTCGTCGGAGAGGGCGCCCTCGTCGTCCAGGTCCACCCCGTCCTCGCGGACGGTGCGGTCGGCGATCGTCTCGGCGATCGCGTCCGCCTGGTCGTGGATCTCCTTCAGCATGAACGTCTCGTACCCGCCCTTCTCGGCGGTGTCCTCGTCCCAGTCGACGAGCGAGATCTGTCGCTCGATCGGCTCACCGGCGGGCGTGATGAACGCCGTTCCGTCGGCTGCCACGGCGACGATCTCGCCGTTCTCGACGTACTGCACGCGCCGGGTCTCCGAGAGGAACGCGGGGACGGCGGAGGCCAGGAACGTCTCGCCGTCACCGACGCCGACGATCAGCGGGCACTCCTTGCGCGCGCCGACCAGCCGGCCGGGCGAGGCCTGGCTCATCGCCACGAACGCGAAGTGACCGTCGAGGTCGTTGTAGGCGCGGCGCACGGCCTCGACGAGGTCACCCTCGTCGTGGTCGGCGATCAGGTGCGCGATCACCTCGGCGTCCGTGTCCGACGTGAAGACCGCGCCGTCCGCCTTCAGGCGGTCGCGCAGCGCGAGGTAGTTCTCGACGATGCCGTTGACGACGACGTGGACGCGATCGTCGGTGTCGAAGTGCGGGTGGGCGTTCTGCTCATTGACGCGGCCGTGGGTCGCCCAGCGGGTGTGCCCGATGCCGATCGTCGCCTCGCGCGCGAGCGCGGCGCCGTTGCCGTTCGCGGACTGCTGGCGATCGATCGCCTCGCGCAGCTGGACGAGGTTGCCGACGGCGCGCACGGACTCGATCGCATCGGCGCCCATGACGGACACGCCGGCGGAGTCGTACCCGCGGTACTCGAGTTTGGTGAGCCCCGCCAGCAGCAGCTCCTGCGCTGGACGAGCCCCGACATAGCCGACGATTCCGCACATAGTCCGCAGAGGCTAGTGGCTGCTCTGGGAATGTCCGGCATGGCCGGTCCGATGCTTCTGGGACGGCCACCAGCCGGGCGACGCCCGGAATCCGGGTCTCAGGCGGCAGATTCGACGAGCGTCACGAGACGCCCGCAGACCTGCTCGCACTCATCGGCGGTCGGCGCCTCGACCATGACGCGCACCAGCTGCTCGGTGCCGCTGGCCCGCACGAGCACGCGCCCGCGGCCCTCGAGCGCCGCATTCTCGGCCTCCGCGGATGCCGCGACGGCCGCCATGGCGACGT
>JADGPM010000023.1 GCA_017882425.1 Solirubrobacteraceae bacterium | reverse complement strand
GCGGCTCGAACATGCACCTGCGCGCGTTCAACATGCAGACCACCTGAGACCGAGAGCCGCGCTCGGAAGGACACGTTGTCCCGCAAAGCCCGCTAACCCGGGGAGATCCCGTAGATACAGGGCATCATCCGCTGCGTCGCCTTCGTCCTGCCCCCGGTCACGATCATCATGGCCCTGCTCGTGGCCGGGGAGCGTGCCGACCCATTGCTCCAGGCGGCCGGAGCCTGGCTGCAACGTCGATGGCCGGGGGTGCTCGCCACCCTCCTCCTGCTCGTCGGTACCGTGTTGACCGTGCTCGGCGGAGCCGGTCTTCTGAAGCAGTAGCCCGGACCAGCCGACCGGATGCGCACCCTCCTCAGGCGGCTGCGCCGGCGGCGATCCCCTGGATCTGCTCGTGGTGGTGGAGATCCTGCTCGTGGGAGTGCTTGGCCGCGGCCTCGACGGGCTTGAGGTCGAAGACGACGTTCTTGACCGTTCCGGTGAAGGCGTATGGCGCCCTGTCCTTGTAGTCGCGGTCGACGACGAGGCCGTTGTCGCGGCCGATGTCCATGCCGGCGTAGCTCGTGAAGCTGATCGGGACGGTCTTGGGCATGTCGCCACCGCCGACCTGCGCGCCGTTGATGAAGAGCGTCACGTGCCCGCCGCTGCCGGGCTTGGGCTCCTCGGCCTCGAAGAGCATCTTCACCTTGACCTCACCGGTGGGCAGCTTCGTCGTCGCCTGCTGCTTGTAGGTCTCCACGCCGAGCAGCGAGTAGGTGTGGCGCAGGATCCCGCCGGAGTCGACCCAGAGCCCGAACCCGCCGATGAAGTCGGCCATCGCGACGATCACGCCCTCGGCGCCGCGCTCGGGCACCACGAGGTCGGCCTCGATCGCGTACGAGCGGCCGAAGATCCGCGGGACCATCCCCCATTGGATGTTGTCGACGTCCCCGGCGAACGGGAAGCGCGTCTGCGTGGGCATCGGCGGCAGGATCCCGTAGATCACCGAGAACCCGGCCATCAGCGGCAGCACGCGGTTGCGCTCGGCCTCCTTCCACCACAGCTCCTGGAGTTCCTTGACCTTGTCGGGGTTCTCGGCGGCGACATCCCTGGCCTGCGAGAAGTCGCTGCGCAGGTCGTAGAGCTCCCAGCCGACGTCGCGGTCGGGGTCCCAGTCGGCGTCGGGACCCATCTTCGCGATCGTCTGCGGCGAGACGTCCCATGGGAGCCGGTCGGGCCGCGATGCCGCCCACCAGCCCTCGTGGTACATGCCACGCGAGCCGAACATCTCGAAGTACTGCGTCGTGTGCCGCTCGGGCGCGCTCGCCTCGTCGAGCGTGTAGAGGAAGCTTGTGCCGTCCATCGGCTCCTGCTCGATCCCGTCCACCTGCTCGGGCTCGGGGATCCCGGCCGCCTCCAGGACGGTCGGACCGATGTCGATCACGTGCGTGAACTGCGAGCGCATCTCGGTGCTCGGCTTCAGCCGCTCGGGCCACGCGACGACCATCGGGTCGCGCGTGCCGCCCAGGTGGGCGGCGTCCTGCTTGCCCCACTGGAACGGCGTGTTGAGCGCGTGCGCCCAGGCCGCCGCGCAGTGCGGAGCGGTCTCCGGCCCGCCGAGCGCGGTCAGGCCGCCGTACTGCTCGATCAGGTCGGTCTGCTGCTTGGGATCGAGGACCAGCCCGTTGAGGAACGTCAGCTCGTTGAACGAGCCGGTCGTCGTGCCCTCCATGCTCGCCCCGTTGTCGCCCCAGATGTAGAAGATCAGCGTGTTGTCCAGGTCGCCGAGCTGCTCGACGGCGTCCAGCAGGCGCCCGACGTTCCAGTCGGCGTTCTCCTGGTAGCCGCAGTAGACCTCCATCTGGCGCGCGTAGAGCGCCTTGGCGGTGTCATCGAGGTCCTCCCAGGCGGGCAGCGCGTCCGGGCGCGCCGTCAGCTCGGTGTCCTGCGGCACGATCCCGAGCTGCTTCTGACGCTCGAGCGTCCTCTCGCGCAGCGTGTCCCAGCCGTCGTCGAACTGGCCCTTGTACTTGTCCGCCCACTCCGTGGCGACGTGGTGCGGGGCGTGTGCGCAGCCGGTCGAGTAGAACATGAACCACGGCTTCTCGGCGTCCTGCGCGCGCACGCGATGCACCCACTCGACGGCCTTGTCGGTGAGGTCGTCGGGGAAGTAGTACTGCTCGCCATCCTTGCCCTCGGGCACGCCGAGCACCGTGTCGTCCATCGTCATGATCGGGTCGTACTGGCCCGCGGCGCCCGACAGGAACCCCCACCAGTGATCGAAGCCCCACGACTTGGGCCAGTGGTCGAACGGCCCGGCCGCGCCCTGGACGTTGTTCGGCGTCAGGTGCCACTTGCCGAACCCGCCCGTCACGTAGCCGTTCTCCGAGAGGATCCGCGGCAGCCCCGCGCAGCTCTTGGGCTTGGCGGCCGTGTAGCCCGGGAACGGCCCGGGGTACTCTGCGATCGATCCGAAGCCGACCCGGTGCTGATTGCGGCCGGTCAGCAGCGCAGCGCGCGTCGGCGAGCAGACCGCCGTCACGTGGAAGCGGTTGTAGGTCGCGCCCATCTCCTGCACGCGCGTGTAGTTCGGCGAGCGGACCGGACCGCCGAAGGTCTCCACCGCGCCGAAGCCGGCGTCGTCGATCAGCACGAGCAGCACGTTCGGCGCGCCGTCCGGCGCCTTCGGGCCCGGGATCATCGCCCAGTCGGCCGCCGAGTCCTTCAGCGTGCGACCCGCCGTGCCCGCGAACGTGCGATCGGGGATCGGCAGCCTGGACCGATCCGGCTGGAACTTGTGCATCGCCTCGGCCAGCGAGTCCTTCAGCGGCCCCAGCAGCCCGTGCTCGTCGGTCTGGACGACCGACTTCGCCGGCGTTCCCGGCATCGCCTGCTCGATCGCCAGGCGATCCTCGCTCCGCCCCACGACGATCAGGCCCGCAGAGCCCGGCGGCAACGCCTCGCCGAGCTTCTCGCTCAGCTCGCTCTTGAGCCGGTGATCGGCGAACTTGCCGATCACGCCGCCGCCGGCCGCGCCGACCGCCACCGCTGCCAGCAGCTCGGGCTGCAGGAGACCCACCACGAGCCCGACGCCGGCGCCCCAGCCGAGACCGTGGCGGCCCATGTGGTCGCCGGTGCTGACGACGCTCACCTCGCCGTCCTCGTCGTGCTCGACCAGGATCACGCCCTCCACCCTGACCTGCTTGGCCTTGACCAGGGCGGTCACCGCGTCGAAGTCCCGCTTGGCGGCGTCCAGATCCTGGTAGGCACCGACGAGGACATCAAGGCTGTCGTGGCTCATGGCTGCATCCTTCCGCGCTCGAACAGGTCTCGCGCATGCTACGGGACGTCCGGGGCCGCGCCCTCCCCCATTCCGGATGGTCGCTCGCGCGATCGGACGCTCGCGCAGGTCAGTGCACGTGGTCGTGGCCGCGGACCGTCGCCCACGACTGCCACGTGATCCGCAGGATCACGAGCGTGATCGCGAGCCCGATCAGCGCGTCGGCGATCGGCAGGCCGATCGCGACGACGACCGCTGAGGCGATGACCGCCAGCGACACGTAGGCGTCGGCGCGCGCGTGGTTGCCGTCGGCGATCAGCGCCGGGCTGTCGAGCCGGCGGCCCGCCCGGGTGCGGACGCGTGCGGCGATCCGGTTCCCGAGATAGCCGATCCCGCCCGCCGCCGCGAGCGCGACGAGGTGCGTGGGCGACTGCGGGTGGATCAGGCGCGCGATCGCCTCGACGCCCGCGACGCACGCCGAGACGAAGATCGCGGCGACGACGAAAAGGCCGGCGATGCGCTCGGCCCGCTCGGAGCGCAGGATGAAGGCGATCGCCAGCGGCACGGCGGTCAGCGCGTCCCCGAAGTTGTGGATCAGGTCGGCGAGCAGCGCGACGCTGCCCGAGGCCGCGAAGATCAGCGTCTGGGCGACGGCGGTGAGGCCCAGCACCCCGAACGAGACGAACACCGCGCGCAGGCCCGCGCGCGAGCGCTTGATCGAGTCGTCGACGAGTCCGTGCGAGTGGCCGTGCCCGGCACCGTGCACGTGCTCGTGCACGCGCTCCGGTTCGTGCGCATGCGGGCCTTCGTGGGGGTGCGCATGCTTCAGCGCTCCGTGACGGTGCAGGTCGCCGTCGACCTGCTCGTATGCGCGCGTCGTCGCCACGTCCATCAGCGTAGACGCAGCGGCCGGTGGGCTACCTGATGTGGAGGTCGACGGCGAGCAGCAGGAGCGGCCAGAGCACGACGGCCAGCACGGCCGACAGCGTGGATGCCTCCTACGTCGAGGCTGCCGGGTCGGTCACGTGGGCAGGGATCTCGTGATCGTCGACGAGGTCGGTCGGGGCGAGGATGAAGATCTCGCACATCATGTCCGGGTCCTGCTGGTTGCCGCTCATGAAACCGATCACCCGCCGGCCGGTGGCGGCCTCGATCACCGCCGCGAAGCGGCCCCGCATCAGGTCCTGGAAGTCCATGCGCTGCTGGATCACCGACGATCCCCGGCCACCCTCGAACAGCGTCTGCTCCACGCGTGAGAAGCCTCCACGCAGCAGACAGACGACGAGGTCGTCCTCGTAGTAGGACTTCGTCCTGGTCGGCCCGCGACCGTAGAACTCCTTCAGCAGGCCGACCATCCCGTCGGAGATCGCCGTGAGCACGTCTCCGCGCGCTTCGGGCACGGTCCTGGACTGCGGTGGGGTCATGGGAAGCGGCGCTTGTCGGTGAGGCGATCGAACCGATCCGAATCGTAGTCCAACGACGCCGGATTCGCGATCGATCGCAGCGGGTATCCGCAAGGCATGGCGGCCCCCGGAGGTCCCGACGAGACGACCATGACGCCGTCCCGTTCCGTGGCGCGGGCCGCGTTCGTTGCGAGCGCCGTCGTCCTGGGGTTCCTGCTGGCCCTGTACCTGCTGTGGCTGATCCGCGACGTCCTGCTGCTGACCGGCCTCGCCGGCTTCGTCGCGCTCGCGCTCGGCCCGCCCGTCGACAACCTGACGCGCCATGCGCACCTGCCGCGCTGGGCGGCGATCGTGACCGTCTACCTGCTGCTCGCGGCGACGATCGTCGCGATCGGGCTGCTGTTCGTCCCGGCCGTCTCCAAGGGCGTCACGTCGCTCTCCCAGGACGCGCCACGCTACCTCCAGGATCTGCGCAGCAACCGGACCTTCCGCCACTACGACAATCGCTACAAGATCACCGTCAGCGTCGAGCGCCAGGTCTCCAGGCTGCCGACGCAGCTCGGCTCGGCGGCGGGCACGCTGCGCGACGTGACGGTGGGGGTGTTCAGCGCGGCCGTCGAGCTCATCGCGGTGCTGACGATCGCGTTCTTCCTGGTGCTCGACGGCGGCGCGATCGTCCGCCGCGCGATCGACCTCCTGCTCCCCGCCGATCGCGCCGAGCGCTGGCGCATCCTCAGCGGGCACGTCTACCGGTCGGTGTCGGGGTACGTCGCCGGCAACCTCGTGATCAGCGTCATCGCGGGCATCGTGTCCTACGTCACCCTGCTCATCCTCGGGGTCCCCTTCGCCGCGCCGCTGGCCGTCCTGATGGCCTTCTTCGACGCGATCCCGCTGGTCGGCGCCACGATCGGCGCACTGCTCGTCGGGGTGGTCACGCTGTTCAACGGCTTCCCGACGACGACCATCGTCTGGATCGTCGTCCAGGTCGTCTACCAGCAGGTCGAGAGCAGCATCCTCGTCCCGGTGATCTACCGCCGGACGGTGCGCGTCAGCGGACTGGTGACCGTGATCGCGGTGCTGATCGGCGCGAAGCTGCTCGGCGTCCTGGGCGCCCTCGTCGCGATCCCGAGCGCCGCCGCGATCGACATCTTCGCCCGCGAGCTGTGGACGCTGCGCCACCCGCGCGTCGCGGTGGTGGAGCACCGGGTGCCGTGAGCCGCGGTGCTCAGGCGGGCTCGTCGAGGGCCGCGATTGCGCTGCGCGCCGTCGCTTCGTCCCCGTAGCCGGCGGCCCTGACGAGCCGCTCGCCGTCGAAGAAGTAGACCCACGCGAGCTGGCTCTCGGCGAACCCGCCGTGCGGGTAGTCCTCGCGCCGCGAACCGGTGATGAGCACGCACGTGCCGATCTCCTCGAACTCGTAGGCGGCCACCCTGCGGTTGCGCTCGTCCTGCCAGTCGCGCAGCCCGCCCTGGGTCTCGATCGCGTGCTCCGCGCCGAACGGCTCCCAGATGACGTCTTCGGGCACGAGGCGAACGACGGCGTCGATGCCTCCGTCCTCGAAGGCATCGAACAGCCGCCGGGAGAACGCGAGGCGCTCGCTCACCGGTACACCACCATCAGGTCGCCCGCGGATCGCGAGACTCGAGGGCCTGCGGGCCGAGCGGCTCGGCCGGCGCCCCCGCCGAGCGGCTGAGGCGCAGGTGCCACCAGCCGACATCGCGCCACGCTCCACCCTTGTGGCCGTGCCTCCTCGATCCGCCGCGCCATCTCCTCGCCGCCGGGCGCGTCGGCCTCGAAGGACACGGCGCTGTCGCGGACGTACGGCGCATAGATGGCGGCACACCGCCCGCCGTCGCGAGCCGGATCGGCGTGCCGCAGCACGCCTACTCCTCGGCGTCCAGCACGGAGATGCCCAGTGCCGACGCCCAGAGCGCCGCCGAGCCGAGGACATCCGCCCAGGGCATGGCGGAGCCGCGCAGGCTCTCGACCCCCTCCATGCCGTCGAGCGTGCAGTCACGCAGCTCGCACTGCACGAGGCGCGCACCGCGCAGGTCGAGCTTCGACAGGTCGCAGCCGTGGAAGCGGACCGCCGTCAGCGACGCCTCGAGGAAGTCGGCCTGCATCATGAGGCAGTCCTCGAACGTCACGCGCTCGAGCTTGGCGGCGGCGAACGACGCGAGATCCAGGCGACAGCCGCGGAAGGTCACGTCGGCGATGTCCGCCTCGGTGAGCGCCGCACCGGTCATCCGAGCGCCCGCGACCTCGGCCGCGCGGATGCGCGCACGGCGAGTGCGCACGTTGGCGAGGTTGCAGCGCTCCAGCACGACGTCCACGAGGCTCAGCTCATCGAGCGTCGCGCCCGCGAGGTCCACGTCCTCCAGCCGGCTGCCGGCGATCGAGACGCCGCCGGCGTGATGCCCCGCGAGGTCGGCGCCGGCGAGCAGCGCGGACCGCAGCCGCGCGTCGTGCTCGACCACGGTCGCGGGGACGGGCTCGAGCTCCTCGTCGACCTGTGGGGCTCGCAGGGGCTTTGCGGCCGGGGGCACGCCCGCGAGGCTAGCGGGCCGCCGCCGAGGTTCCCGCGCCCGACGGCCTGACGATCGTGATGTCCGGCCGGAGACGACGGCGGCGCGGGTCGCGGCGTTCGTGCGCTGGCTCAACGCGAACGGGCTGCGCGTCATGGGCTGGCTCGTCGGCGCGCTCGGCGCGAGCCTGCTCGCGCAGGGCGTCAGCGCCGCGATGAGCTTGGGATCTGCTGCGTGATGCAGTGCACGCCGCCCCCGCCGTAGGAGATCACGGGTCCGGGGACGCCGACGACCTCGCGGTCAGGGAAGACCTCGGCGAGCAGCGCGAGCGCGGGCGCGTCGTCCCGGTGCCCCGCCAGCGGGACGATCAGCCCGCCGTTGGCGATGTAGAAGTTGAGGTAGGACACCGCGAGCTGCTCGCCGGCGACCTCGACGAACGGGAGATGGGGCAGCTCGACGATCTCCAGCGGCCGGCCGGCGGCGTCGGTCGCGGCCTCGAGCACGGCGCGGTTGGCGGCGGAGCGCTCGACGTCCGGATGACCGGGGATCGAGCACGTCTGCAGGATCACCCGGCCGGGCGCGGCGAAGGCGCAGATGCCGTCGACGTGGCCGTCGGTGTGCGGGTCGTCGAACTGGCCGTAGGGCAGCCAGACGACGCGCTCGACCCCGAGTCGCGCGCCCAGCTCGGCCTCGATCTGGCCGCGGTCCATCGACGGGTTGCGGTTGGGGTTCAGCAGGCACTGCTCGGTCGTGATCAGCGTCCCCTCCCCGTCGACGGTGATCGCGCCGCCCTCGAGCACCATCGGCGAGGCGACCCGGCGCTCACCGAGCTCCTCCAGGAGGCGGCCCGCCAGCAGCGCGTCCTGGTCGTAGGGCAGGAACCGCTCGCCCCACGAGTTGAAGCGGAACGTCACGCCGTGGCGGGCACCCGAAGGCTCCAGACAGAAGATCGGCCCCGAGTCGCGCATCCACGAGTCGTCGATCGGCAGCTCGAGGACCTCGACGTCCGCGCCGCACGCCGCGCGCGCCTGCGCGCCGGACCCGGGCGCCGCGACCATCAGGACCGGCTCGAAGCGCGCGATCGCGCGCGCCACGCCGGCGAACTCGTCCAGCGCGGCCTCGAACAGCGACCCCCAGAGTTCCGTGCGGCTGGCGACGGGCCACGCCATCAGGCAGCGCTCGTGCTCGCCCCACTCGGCGGGCATCCGGCCCGCCGGCGGCGAGGGCTGGTGGTCGGGCTCGGCGGCGCCGGCGGCGTTCATCGCCGCAGGGTACGGGGGGCGGCCATGGAAGGTCGCCCGTGATCGCCGGTAGCGTCCGTGCGCGTGGCCATCCCGCGCCGCACCGCCGTCAGCGCCGCACTCGCCGTCCTGGCCGGGCTGCTGCTGGCATGCGGCGGGGCGCTGCTCTACGTCCGCGCCGAGATCGTCGACGGCGGGGCGTTCAGCGCGCGCCTGGTCTCGACGCTCGACGACGGTGCGGTGCGCGCGGTCGTCACGCGCCGCACCGTCGACGCGATCGTGCGGGGCTCCTCGGGCGACCTGCTGACCGTGCGTCCGCTGGCCACCGCGGCGGTCGACGGCGTGATCGGGTCGCCGGCCTTCGCGCAGGCGGCCGCGCAGGCCGCCGACGACGCGCACGGCACGCTGGTCGCCGGCGACCGGACGGTCGAGGTGCGCCTGGACCGCGCCGGCGCCCTGCTCCCGGACGCGGTGCGCAGCCTGTCGCCGGCCGTCGCGCGACGCACCAGCCCCGGCGCCGCGCCGCTGCTCCTCACGGTCCCCGCGAGCGACGCGCAGCTGCGGACGATCCGGCGGCTCGCCGACCTCGCCGGCTGGGCCTGGTGGCTGCTGGCCGGCGCGGTTCTCGCCGGCGGCGCGGCGGTCGCCGTCGCGGCCGACCGCCGG
>JADGPM010000196.1 GCA_017882425.1 Solirubrobacteraceae bacterium | reverse complement strand
GTTTGGCACCTCGATGTCGGCTCGTCGCATCCTGGGGCTGAAGTAGGTCCCAAGGGTTGGGCTGTTCGCCCATTAAAGCGGCACGCGAGCTGGGTTCAGAACGTCGTGAGACAGTTCGGTCCCTATCTGCCGTGGGCGTTGGAGAATTGAGAGGATTTGCCCCTAGTACGAGAGGACCGGGGTGAACGTTCCTCTGGTGTAGCTGTTGTTCTGCCAAGAGCACCGCAGCTTAGCTACGAACGGATCGGATAACCGCTGAAGGCATCTAAGCGGGAAGCCGGCCTCGAGATGAATTCTCCCATCCTCTAGAAGGAGTAAGGACCCTGGTAGACCACCAGGTTGATAGGCCGGATCTGGAAGCGCCGTGAGGCGTGAAGGAGACCGGTACTAATGGTCCGAGGGCTTGACGGATCTTTTTGATTCCAGTGGTACCCGAATGTGGCTATCTGTGCGGTTTTCAAGGCCCGTCGTAGGGCGGTCTCGCAGATTTCCGGTGGCTATGGCGTGGGGGAAACACCTCTTCCCATTCCGAACAGAGCAGTTAAGCCCCACAGCGCCGATGGTACTTGGCCCTTCGGGCCTGGGAGAGTAGGTCGCCGCCGGTTTACCTTCACGCAAGGGCCGTCCCTCGGGGCGGCCCTTCGTGTTTGTCCCTCGGGCGCCCTTGCGGGGCCCGCGCGCGCAGCAGCGCCGGCCGCGGCGCTGAGGCGCGTTACCGGGCGCTCGCGCCGTCGCGACGGCGTGTCGCCTGCAGGCGCGGCGTGACACAGACCTGCGCCCGCCGCGGGAGCGAGCCGGCGCGGCGCTGTGGCAGCGCGACGCTCGCCGGTCGGCGGTGCGGGTGGGGCTCCCGGTCGGTCTCGGCGGCAGGCAGCCCGAGCGCGTCGAGGCTGACGAACGCCAGGAGGAGATCGGCGGCGCGCCGCAGGCGCGCCAGCCGGGGCTCGTCGTGAGCGCCGCGGGGATCGGGGGCAGCGGTCCGCGCGGGGCGGGCGCCGGCGAGCGGCGCCCGGCTCAGCGCGGCGGGGTCGGTACGTGCTTCGGTGCGGGGGAACATGTGTTCGTAACTGTAGGTTCGCGGGCGGACGGCACCACGTGGCGCCCGCCGTGTCGGAGCCCGGATTCCGATGGCTGAGCCGGTTTCGCTGCAAGCGCCATTGCACGGGCGGCGCTCAGCGCCCAGCAAGGGCGCGTCAGACCGTGCTCCCGAGCGAGGACCAGACGTCGATCTTCGTTCGGACGCGTTCAATCACCGCGTCCGTGAAGCTCGTCGTCCCGTCATGCCCGCCGAGATCCGGCGTGCGTGTCCCGGCGCCCGTCGCCTCGAGGACGGACTCGTAGATTGCGCGCGACGCGCGGTCGGCGCCGACGAAGCCCGCCAGGCCCGCGTAGTGGAGCACGGCGCCGCAGGCCAGCAGCATCGCCATCGGGTTCGCCACGTCCTTGCCCTCGAGCGCGGGCGCGGTGCCGTGGGGCGCCTCCGCCATCGCGACCTGCGTGCGGAGGTCCGCATCGAAGGCGAGCAGCACCGACTCGGCGCCTGCGATGGAGCCGAACATGGGCATCACGAGATCGCTGAGGCAGTCCCCGTCGCGGTTGAGTGCCGGGATCACGAGCGGGACGTCGGCCGCGCCGGTGATCAGCCCGGCGTAGGTCGCGTCGATCAGGACCGGCTGGTAGGGCACCTCGGGGTGGCGCGCCGCCGCGGCGTCCATCTCCTCCTTGAGCATGCCCTCGTAGATGGGGGACACCGTCCACTTGGGCCCACCGTAGACGCGACCGCCCATGTTGCGGGCCTGGCGGAAGGCGTACTCGGCGACGGCCCGGCAGGTCGATCGGGTGATCCGCTCGGTGCGCAGCGCGACCTCGTCCGGTGCGCCCGGCTCGCCCTCGCGCCACTGCTCGGCGCCGTACGCGTCCTCGACGGCCATGCGGACGACCGAGATCGGATGGTGGACGCCCGCGACCGGCGTGATGCCGGGGATGCGCCGGCCGGTGCGGATGATCACGCGTCCGCCGACGTCCTCGCGCAGGATGCGGTTCGGCGATCCGACGTCGTCGCTGCCCTCGGGCGTCACGGTCGCCGCCTTGATCCCGTACCCGGCGACGCGCATCGCCGCCGCCGCCTCCCTGACGACGGCGTTCCCCGTCGCGCGGCGCCGCGCCAGGGAGAGGTCGAAGCGCTGCAGGTCGAGCGGCAGTCCCACCACGTCGGGCGCGAGCACCCGCAGCGCCTGCTCGAGCAGTTCCTGGCCGGTCTGGTCGCCCTCGAGGACGACGATCGTGAGGCGGTCGGACATGGCGGCCACGATACCCCGGTCGCGCGGTGATGAGCACCCGGCGGCGTCGCTAGGCTCGCGCCGTGAGCGCTGAGCAGTGCAGCTGGTGCGGGACGGCCGTCGAGGCCGACGACGGGTTCCGCGCGTTCGAGCCCGCCGGCGAGCGGCGCGCTGTCTTCTGCCGTCTCGAGCACGTCGTGCCGTGGGCGATCCAGGGGGCGTACTGGTCGCCCGAGCCGCTGTCGCCGGTCGAGCTCGGCACCGTCCCGGAGCCCGAGGCGTGCGCCCACTGCGGCGAGCCCCTCACCGAGGCCCACGTCCTGCTCGTCCGGCACCGCGGCGAGCATCGCATCCCCGACGGGTTCTGCGGGGTCGACCACCTGCTCGCCTGGGCGAAGGCGGGAGGACGCTACGCCTGACCCGCGCACGCGCCCGAACGGCCCGAGCCCGCGCGCCCTACACGGGCGTGGCGCGCAACGTCGAGCGGCGCGCCGTCGCCACCACGACGCCCAGCGCCCCCACCACCGCCGCGGCCACGAACGCCACGCGCCAGTCGTGAGACTGGACGATCGCGCCCGCGACGGCGTTGCCGCCCGCGACGCCCGCGACCAGCGCGGTCAGCGGCCAGGTGAATGCCTCGGTCACGGCGCCGCGGGGGGCGACGTCGCCGATCAGCTGGTTGCCCGCGCTGAGCAGCGGAGCGATGGCGAGCCCGGCGAGCATCGCCAGCGGCACCATTGCGGCGAACGTCGAGGGCAATGCGAGCGGCAGAGTCACGATCGGCAGCAGTGCCGCCGTGCGCAGGTAGGCGCTCGAGATCGGTACGCGGTGGCCGTAGGCGCCGTAGATCAGGCCGCCGATCGCGCTGCCCAACGACCACAGCGCCAGCAACGGTCCGGCCAGCGCCCGGTCTCCCACATACTCCCCGAACGCGGGGAAGGAGACCTCGGCTGCGCCGATGCAGAAGCCGATCGGCACGGTGCTCATCACGAGCGTCCGAACGCCGGGGGAGCGCAGCGCGCCGAGCCGGCCGCCGGTGTCGTGCGCGTGATCCTCGGCCGGAGAGAAGGCACGGGCCATCGGCGTCGCGGTGAAGAGCAGTGTGCCGGCGGTCACGAAGATCACGGAGGCGACGAGCGCGAGTTGGGGCGAGGCCAGCGCGGCGACGCCCGCGACGAAGATCGGGCCCACGACGAACGCGATCTCGAGCAGCACCGCGTCGAGCGCGTAGGCGGCGGTGAGCAACTCGTCGCGGCCGCCCAGGAGCGCAGGCCAGAGGGCGCGCAGCACGGAGCCCACCGGCGGGATCGCGCAGCCGGCGATCAGTGCGGCCGCGCACAGCACGGCCACCGAGGCCCCCTGCGTCCCGAAAGCGACGACGGCGCCGAGCGAGCATGCGTGCGCGATCGCGAGCGGGACGAGGATCCGCCTTGCGCCGAGGCGGTCGACGAGGCGGCCCATCAGCGGCGCCACGAGCGCCGCGCCGATCGCGAACATCGCGGCGACCAGCCCGGCGGTGGCGTAGGAGCCGTACTCGCCGCGCACGAACAGCACGAGGGCGAGGCCGTCGATCCCGAGCGGCGCGCGCGCCAGCAGCGCGGTGCCCATGAGTCGCGCGACGTGCGGCGTGCGGAGGATCGCCGCGTAACGCCGGCGCGCGTTCACGCGGGCGCGCCGTCGAGACCGAGCTCGCCGGCTCGCTCCTCGAGGGCGGCGATCACGATCGCGATGTGCTCGTCGAAGTCGACGCCGAGGAGCTCCGCCCCCTGCGTGACCTCCTCACGGTTCACGGCGGCGGCGAAGCTCGGGGTCCTGAGCTTCTTCTTGACCGACTTCGGCGTCATGCCGTGGATGCCCTGCGGGCGCACGAACGCACAGGCCACGACGAAGCCCGACAGCTCGTCGACGGCGTAGAGCGTCTGCTCCAGCGGTGAGTCGCGTGAGACCTCCATGAAGTCCGCATGGGAGGCGATGGCGCGGACGATGACGGGGTCGATGTCGCGCCGCTCGAGCTCGGCGATCGCCATCCGGGGGTGGCCCGTCCCGAGATCCGGGTAGCGCTCGTAGTCCATGTCGTGCAGCAGTCCGACGACGCCCCAGAGCTCCTCATCGGCCGCGTTGCGGCGGGCGTAGGCGCGCATCGAGGCCTCGACGGCGAGGCAGTGCCGGCGCAGCGATTCGGACTCCACCCACTCCGTGAGCAGGGACCAGGCCTCATCGCGCGAAAGCCCCGATGGCATGACTGTTACCCTAGCCGAGCGCCTGCCCCGGCCAACCGCGGCGCCCCTTTCTATGGAGAAGTTCGTCATCGATGGCGGCGTCCCGCTGTGCGGCACCGTCGTGCCCGCAGGCAACAAGAACGGCGCGCTCCCGATCCTCGCGGCGAGCGTCCTGACGAGCGACGAGATCGTCGTCCGCAACATCCCCCGGATCCGCGACGTCGACGCGATGCTCCGCGTCCTGGACGGCATCGGCGTCCGGGTCACCTGGCTCGGTGAGCACGAGGTCGCGCTCTGCGCCGCCGACGTGACGGCCGACGCGGTGATCGACCGCCTCCACGCCGAGCGCATCCGCGCGTCCTTCCTGCTCGCGGGCCCGCTGCTGGCGCGCTTCGGGCGTGCCGAGATGCCGCCGCCGGGCGGCGACGTGATCGGCCGCCGGCGACTGGACCCGCACCTCGACGCCTTTCGCGCGCTCGGCGCGACCTTCGAGCAGGACCGCGACATCGTCATCTCCACGCCGCCCGGCGGCCTGCGTGCGGGCACCGTCTTCATGGACGAGCCGTCGGTGATGGCGACCGAGAACGCGCTCATGGCCGCCGCGCTCACGCCGGGTGAGACCGTGATCGGCAACGCCGCCTCCGAGCCGCACGTCCAGGATCTCGCTCGGATGCTCGCCAAGATGGGCGCCGACATCCGCGGCATCGGCTCCAACGTGCTGACGATCACGGGCAAGCCCGAGCTCGGCGGCTGCACCCACGCCGTCGGCCCCGACCACATCGAGATCGGCTCGTTCATCGCGTTGGCGGGTGTCACCGGCGGGGAGATGCGGATCGTCGACACCGACCCCGACGACCTGGCGATGATCCGCCTGGTCTTCGGCAAGCTCGGCCTGCGCACGGAGCTCGACGGCGCGGACGTGCTGGTGCCCGGCGGGCAGAAGCTCGTCGCCGCCCGCGACGTCGGGGAGTACAAGGCGAAGGTCCAGGACGGGCCCTGGCCGGCGTTCCCCGCCGACCTCACCTCGATCGCGGTCGCGCTCGCGACCCAGTGCGACGGGTCGGTGCTGATCCACGAGTGGATGTTCGAGAACCGCCTCGTCTTCACCGACAAGCTCGTGCTGATGGGCGCCGACATCACCCTCTGCGACCCGCACCGCGCGATCGTCAGCGGACCCAGCCGCCTGCGCGGCGAGCGTGTCGAGTCGCCGGACATCCGTGCCGGCATGGCGATGCTGATCGCCGCGCTCTGCGCCCAGGGCCGCAGCGAGATCGGCAACATCGGTCAGATCGACCGCGGGTACGAGCGGATCGACGAGCGCCTGCGCGAGCTCGGCGCGCAGATCCAGCGCGTCGCGTCCGATCCTGAGCCCGTCGCCGCGTAGCGCGTCGCGTAGCCTCCGAGCCCGTGACACTCCGGATTCCCAGCGGCACCCGCGACGTCCTGCCTGAGGAGATGCGCGAGCTGCGCCGCATCCAGAGCGCGCTGCTCGACACGTTCGCCGACTACGGCTACGGCGAGATCTCCACCCCCGCCGTCGAGTACGAGGAGACGCTGCGCCTCGCCGACCTGGGGCTCTCGCCGTCCTATCGCGTCGTCGACGACGGCGGCGAGCTGCTGGCGCTGCGCGCCGACATGACCGTCCCGATCGCCCGCGTCGTCGCCACCCGCTACGCCACCGCCGAGCCGCCGCTGCGCTTCTGTTACTCGGCGAACGCCTACCGCGCCGTACGCCCGCACCGTGGGCAGATGCGCGAGTTCCTGCAGGCCGGCGCCGAGCTCGTCGGCAAGCCCGGCCACGCCGGGACCGCGGAGGCGCTCACCGTCCTGTGCCGCGCGCTGCACCGCACCGGCCTGCGCGGCTTTCGCGTCGGGCTCGGGGACGCGTCGCTGTACCCGGCGCTGCTGGACGCCTACGAGGTGCCGCAGGACGCGCGCGAGCGGATCCTGCACGAGCTCAGCACCCGCGACTTCGTGGGGATCGAGCGCGAGCTCGAGGCCCTCGGCCTCGCCGGCGACGCCGTCCGGACGCTCTCGCGCATCCCGCGCACCCGCGGCGACGCCGCCGTCCTCGAGGCCGAGTCCGGTGCCCTCGCAGACGCGCTGGCCGGCCTGCGCGGCATCGTCGAGCTGCTCGACGCCGACGTCGCCGAACGTGTGATCGTCGACCTGGGGCGGTTCCCGCGCCTGGGGTACTACACGGGCGCGATGTTCGAGGTCTACGACCCGGGCCTGGGCGAGCCGCTGGGCGGCGGCGGTCGCTACGACGACCTGCTCGGGCGCTTCGGCCGCCCGCTGCCGGCGGTCGGCTTCGCGCTGGGCGTCGACCGGCTGCACGTCGCGCTCGCCGGCGAGGAGCGCGGGGAGACGGACCGGTGAACCCCTTCGGCCTGACCATCGCGGTGCCCCGCGGTGCCCTCTTCGGCGAGACGCTCGACGCGCTCGAGCGCATCGGCATCGACACCGCCGAGGTGCGCGAGAACGACCGCAAGCTGCTGTTCGAGGACGTCGGCATCGTGACGATGCGCCCCTCGGACGTCGTGACGTACGTCGAGGCCGGAGCCGCCGACATCGGCATCACCGGCAAGGACGTGATCATGGAGCAGAGCGAGCGCCAGGTGTTCGAGCTCCTCGACCTGGGCTTCGGGCGCTGCGTGATGGTCGTCGCCTCGATCGCCGGGCCCGACCGCGCGGCCGAGGCGCTGCGCCGGCTCGGGGTCATGCGGATCGCGACGAAGTACCCGAAGATCGCGGCCTCCTACTTCGAGCGCACCGGGCGCCAGGCGGAGATCGTCGAGGTGAAGGGTTCGGTCGAGCTCGCGCCGCTGACGGGCCTCGCCGAGGCGATCGTCGACCTCACGGCCACCGGCACGACGCTGCGCGAGAACGGCCTCGTGGTGCGCGAGGAGATCGCCGTCGCGACCGCGCGTGTCGTGGCCAACCGCGTCGCGCACCGGCTGAAGGCCGACGCCATCGACGAGGTCGTGGAGCAGCTGCGTGCCGGTTAGCGCCCGGCTGCGCCTCGACGACCCCGCGGCGGCGCCGGCGCTCGCCGCGCAGATCCGCGCGCTGCAGCCCGTCGCCGCGGACGTCTCGGCCGACGTCGCGGCGATCATCGACGGTGTCCGCTCCGGGGGCGACGAGGCGCTCGCGGGCTACGTCGAGCGCTTCGACCGCTCCGGCGGCCCGCTGCACGTGACGGCGGAGGAGCTCGAGGCGGCACTGGCCGCCCTGGAGGGCGAGGTCCGCGCCGGCCTTCAGGTTGCGATCGAGAACGTGGGCGCCGTGGCCCGCGCAGGCGTGGGGGCGGACGTCGACGTCGACCTTCCGCAGGGCCAGCGCGTCCGGTTGCGCGAAGTGCCGGTGCGCCGCGCCGCGATCTACGTGCCGGGTGGCCGCGCGCCGTACCCGAGCACGGTCGTCATGGGCGCCGTCACCGCGTGGGTCGCCGGTGTCGACGAGGTCGTCGTCTGCGCCCCGGGCGCGCATCCGGTGATCCTCGCCGCGTGCGCGCTCTGCGGCGTCGGCGAGGTCCATCGCATGGGCGGCGCGCATGCCGTCGCCGCGCTCGCCTACGGCACGGAGAGCGTGGAGCGCGTCGACGTGATCGCCGGGCCGGGCAATCTCTGGGTTCAGGAGGCCAAGCGCCTCGTCTCGGGCGACGTCGGCATCGACGGGTTCGCCGGGCCGAGCGACGTGCTCGTGCTCGCCGCTCCGGGCGCCGACGCCGCGCTCGTCGCCATCGACCTGCTCGCCCAGGCCGAACATGGGGAGGGCACGCTCGCGGTCGCCGTCAGCGACGACGCCGCGCTGCTCGACGACGTCGCCGCGCGCGTCGCCGATGCGGACGCCACCGGCGCGGCGATCGCCCTGGTGGACGTCCCGGACCTCACGACGGGTCTCGCGCTCAGCGAGGCGTTCGCACCCGAGCATCTCGAGCTCACGGGCGCCGGCGCCGAGGCGCTCGCGCCGCGGATTCGCAGCGCGGGCTGCGTCTTCGTCGGCGCCAGCGGCGCCACGGCCTTCGGCGACTACGTCGCCGGATCGAACCACACGCTGCCGACCGGCGGGGCCGCGCGCTTCGCCTCCGCGCTCGGCCCACGCCACTTCCGCCGGCGCATGAGCGAGGTCCACATCGGGCCCGCCGCCGCGGCGCTCGCGCGTGCCGGCGCCCCGATCGCCAGGGCCGAGGGATTCGGCCTGCACGCAGCTTCGATGGAGGTGCGGGACAATGGGTGAGGATGACCCGAGCCGCCACGATCACCCGTGACACCGCCGAGACCCAGATCCGGCTGTCGCTGAGCCTCGACGGCAGGGGCACGGGCACCCGTGCGACCGGTGTCGGCTTCCTGGACCACATGCTGGATCTGGTCGCCCGCCACGGTCACGTCGACCTCGACGTGGCGGTCACCGGCGACCTCGAGACGGGCGCCCACCACACGATCGAGGACACCGGGCTGGCGATCGGCCGCGCGCTCGACGAGGCGCTCGGCGACCGCTCGGGCATCACCCGCTACGGCCACGCGGTCGTGCCGATGGACGAGGCGCGCGCGATGTGCGCGATCGACATCTCCGGGCGCCCGCTGCTCGTGTTCGACGCCGACCTGCCGCCCGGCGGTACCGGCGGGTTCGACCACGAGCTCGTCGACGAGTTCTTCCGCGCCGTCTCGAGCGCGGCGAAGCTCACGCTGCACATCGAGGTCCAGCGCGGCTCGAACGCCCACCACGTGATCGAGGCGATGTTCAAGGCGTTCGCTCGCGCGCTGCGCCAGGCGGTCTCGATCGACCCCGAGGAGACCGGCGTGCCGTCCACGAAGGGGACGCTGACGGAGTGATGCCGCCGGTCGTCGTGGGCATCGTCGACTACGGGGTCGGCAACCGCCGCTCGGTGGAGAAGGCGGTCGAGCGGGTCGGCGCGCGCGCCGTGCTGACCGGCGACCACGACGCGCTGCGCGAGGCCGACGGGCTGGTCCTGCCCGGGGTGGGGGCCTTCCCGTCCGGCATGGAGCTCCTGCGCGCAGGGGGCCTCGACGAGCTGCTCCACGAGCGCGCCCAGGCCGGCGTCCCCATCTTGGGCTGCTGCCTGGGGATGCAGCTGCTGTTCGAGTCCTCGACCGAGCACGACGGCGCCGCAGGGCTCGGCCTGATCGCCGGTGAGGTCCGCGCGCTGCGCGCGCCCGGCCTGAAGCTGCCGCACATCGGCTGGAGCGAGGTCGCCTGGCAGGCCGCGTCGCCGCTGCTGGCCGGGCTGCCGGACCCGTCGGTCTTCTACCACGTGCACAGCTACGTCCCGCACCCGTCCGATCCGGCGAGCGTGCTCGGCGTCAGCACCTACGGCGAGGCGTTCGCCAGCGTCGTCGCCCGCGACAACGTCTTCGGCGCCCAGTTCCATCCCGAGAAGTCCTCCGCCCACGGGCTGCGGATGCTCGCCAACTTCGCCGCGATCTGCGCGCGCACGCCCGCGTGATCCTCTACCCGGCCATCGACATCCTCGACGGTCAGGCGGTGCGCCTGGTCCAGGGGGACTTCGAGGATCGGACGGTCTATCGCGACTCGCCGCTGGAGGCCGCCCGCGCCTGGGTCGAGGCCGGCGCGCGCTTCCTGCACATCGTCGATCTCGACGGCGCCAAGAGCGGCGCCCCGGCCAACCTCCATCACGTCGAGGAGATCACGAGCGCGCTGCGCGTTCCCGTCCAGCTCGGCGGCGGGCTGCGCTCGCTGACCTCGGTGCGTGACGCGCTGGACGTCGGGGTCGAGCGCGTGATCCTCGGCACCGCGGCGCTGCGCGACGTCGACTTCCTCGACGACGTCCTCGGCGCCTACCGCGAGCGCGTCATCGTCAGCATCGACACGCGCGGAGGCCACGTGTCCGTGTCCGGGTGGCAGGAGACGACGGCGCTGCCGGCCGAGGGCGTCATCGAGTCCCTCCAGCACCGCGGCGTGCGCTCGTTCGTCTACTCGAACGTCGATCGCGACGGGATGCTGGGCGGCGTCGACCTCGACGAGGTGCGGCGGATCGCGAACGTCGTCCGGGGGCGGTTCATCTACTCCGGCGGGATCGGGACGCTCGACGACCTTCGCGCCCTCGCCGCGCTGCGCCAGGTGAACCTCGGGGGCGTGATCGTGGGCAAGGCGCTCTACGAGGGCCGGTTCACGGTCGCCGAGGGTCACGAGGCCCTGCAGGGGCGCTAGTGCACCTCAAGCGCGTCATCCCGTGCCTGGACGTCGACGCCGGCCGCGTCGTGAAGGGGACGAACTTCGTCGCCATCCGCGACGCCGGCGACCCCGTCGAGCTCGCCGAGCGGTACGACCTCGAGGGCGCCGACGAGCTCGTCTTCCTCGACATCACCGCGACGCACGAGCGCCGCGACACGGTCGCCCAGCTCGCACGGCGCACCGCCGACAACGTCTTCGTCCCCTTCACGATCGGCGGCGGCATCCGCTCCGTGCAGGACGCGCAGGCGGTCCTCGACGCGGGCGCCGACAAGGTCAGCGTGAACTCCGCCGCGCTCGCCAGGCCCGAGCTGCTCGACGAGCTCGCCGCGCGCTTCGGGGCGCAGTGCGTCGTGCTCGCGGTGGACGCGAAGGCCGGCCCCGGAGGCGAGAGCTGGCAGGCGTACGTCGCCGGCGGGCGCACGCCGACGGGCCGCGACGCCGTCGCGTGGATCGCCGAGGCGGTCGAGCGCGGCGCGGGCGAGATCCTCGTGACGAGCATGGACCGCGACGGGACGAGCGACGGCTACGACCTGCCGCTGACGAGTGCCGTCGCGCGGGCCGTCGGCGTCCCGGTGATCGCGTCCGGCGGGGCCGGGACGCTCGACCACCTCGTCGACGCGCTCAACGCGGGGGCCGACGCGGTGCTCTGCGCCTCGATCTTCCACTACGGGATCTACACGATCGCCCAGGCCAAGGAGCATCTCGCCGCGGCCGGCATCCCGGTGCGCCCGGCCGCGGGCGTGGCCTAGCGGGAGCCGCGCAGCACGCCGCGAACCGTCGCGGTCGCCTCTCCGGCCCAGAGGTCGCGGAAGCGTCCGGCGACGCTGACCGTCAGGGGGCGACTCCGAGCCAGGATGCGGCGACCCGCGAGCGTCGGGTAGACGCGCAGCAGCTGGGCACCGCCGGCGAGCACGGGCGCTGTGGATCGTGCGATGACGGAGCGGCCCGCCCTCACCGTCAGGAGGCAGAGCCCCGGCCCGGAGACCTGCGCGTTCAAGGCGATGAAGCGCCGGCTCAGCACGGTGCGGGCACGCTGCCGCGCGAGGGCCATCGCGAACCTCGCGGGCGGCGGCGCGGGGCCGAACGTCGTGTCGAGCCGGAGATCGGCCGTCAGGGACGACGCGGCGGCGCTCTCGCGCAGGAAGCCCGTGCCCTCCCCGGTGTACTGGATGACGGCGAGCGCACCGGGGACGACCCAGGAGCCGTCGTCCCGGCGGACCGGCAGACCGGGACGCAGGCCGGTCTGCGCGAGCGGCGAGACGGCGGGGGCGCGGTGGACGATGAAGGCCGACGCGTAGCCGCCGCCGTAGGGCAGGGGGACGCTCTGGCGGAGCGTGGTGGTCCCATCCGCCGCCACGGTCGTGATCCGCTCGACGACCTGCGCGGTGCTGTTGGGATCAACGCGGCCGATCACGACGTCGGAACCCGCGAGGCCGGGAAGCACGGCGGCACCGGCCACGGAGACCCGGAGGGTCTGGGTACCGGAGGCGTCGAAGCGCAGCAGGCTGCCGCGGCTCATCAGCACGGTGACGCCGTCATCGCCGCGCGGGGCGAGCGCAAAGGCCGAACCGCCGAGCACGATCGGCACCTCGCCGTTGTATCCGGGTGCCGGCGCACCGGAGGGTGTGAGGCGACGCAGCACCCCGCCGGAGCCTCTGCCGGTCAGGCCGAGCACCGCCAGATCGCCGCCGGGCTCAGCGACGACGCCGGTGCCGCCGTTGCCCCCCGGCTCGGACAACGTCACGAGTCCGGCATCACCGAATGCCGGGTCGCGGGCGCCCGCAGCCGTCAGCCGCGCGATCACCCAGCGCATGTCGTCCGCCGCGTTCGGGTTCGTCTCGACCTCCGGCGAGAACCCGCCGGTGTTCCCGGTGACCACGAGCCCGCCGTCGGGCATGACCGCTGCGGGCGCGCACCCGCCGCAGCTGCCCTCGATTCCCGGCTCCACGACGCCGCCCGCCCCGAAGGCCGGATCCAGGTGCCCGTCGGCCGTGATGCGAACGACCTGCAGCTGCTGGAGCTCGTACTTCGTGCGTGCGGGCCCGTCGGCAACGACGTAGGTGGTGCCGTTGGGGCCGGAGAGGACCTGCTCGACGGTCGTCCCGATCATCGCGGGGTCGGTGGCGACCGGAAGCTCGGTGACGCCGTCGTCGCCGAACGACGGATCGAGCGACCCGTCGCGCCGGAGCTTCGCCAGGGCGATGGCGGCACCCCGGCCCGGCCCGGCGAGGATCACGCTGCCGTCGGCGAGCGCCACGCCCTCGTCCAGCCCGCGCGGCACGACGTCGTCGACCGTCACCGGGGCGCGCAGGGGGAAGATCGTGCGTCCGGTGCCGGCGTGCGCGGCGGCCGCGCCGCCCGTCAGCGCGGCGATGAGCAGCAGCGGCAGGACGCGCCCCGGCATCAGGGTGCCGCCGGCTGGTCGCGCCTGGGCGGCTTGAGCACGGGCCGGTCGCCGGGGACCTCCTTGACCGGGCCCTTGCCGGGACGCAGATCGTAGGCGAAGAGGCTCGTCTGGCCGTTCAGGAAGAGGTAGCGCCCGTCGCTGATCACCGGGTTGAACTTGCCCTTGGACACCGACCAGACGACCCGTCCGGTCGCGGCGCCGAGCGCGGTCGTGTGCCCGTTGAGCGTCGAGTAGAAGACGAGATCGCCGATCAGCTGGATCCCGCCGGAGATCTGGCCCTCGGCGCGATGCTTCCAGCGCACGTCGCCGGTGCG
>JADGPM010000195.1 GCA_017882425.1 Solirubrobacteraceae bacterium | reverse complement strand
GGCGTGCCGGTCCACGTGCCGGCGCCGGCGCTGAGGACCTGCCCGTCGCGGATCGTGCCGCTGATCGTCGGCGCCGAGGTGTTGACCGGGGGTGCCGCGCCGATGACGGCGCTCTGCGCGGAGGTGGCGCTCGCGCTGCCGGCGCTGTTGGCGGCGGTGACGACGACGCGGACCGTCGAGCCGGCGTCCGCCGAGACGAGCGTGTAGGTGGCCGCCGTCGCGCCCGCGATGTCGGCGCAGGCGGCGCCCGCGGCGTCGCAGCTCCGCCACTGGTAGGTGTACGAGATCGACGGCGTGCCGGTCCAGGTGCCGCTGGTCGCGGACAGCGTGTTGCCGTCGACCGTCGTGCCGGAGATCGCCGGCAGCACGGTGTTGACGGGCAGTGCGGGGACGACGACGGCGGTCTGCGTGGAGGCGGAGCTCGAGCCGCCGGCGGCGTTCGTCGCGGTCACGACGACGCGCACCGTGGCGTTCACGTCGCCGGGGACGAGCGTGTAGCTCGGCGACGTCGCGCCGAAGATGTCCGAGCAGCTCCCGCCGATCGCGTCACAGCGCCGCCACTGGTAGGTGTAGGTGATCGCCGGCGTGCCGGTCCACGCGCCCGTCGTCGCGCTGAGCGTCCGGCCGTCCTGCGCGGTCCCGCTGATCGTCGGCGGGACGCTGACGACCGGCGGAGTGGGCGCGACGACGGCCGTCTGCGCCGAGGTCGCCGATGCGCTTCCGCCGGCGTTCGTCGCGGTGACGACGACGCGGACCGTCGAGCCGACGTCGGCCGAGACGAGCGTGTACGTCGACGACGACGCGCCGGCGATGTCCGCGCACGCGGCGCCGGCGGCGTTGCAGCGCCGCCACTGGTAGGTGAAGCCGACCGGCGGCGTGCCGGTCCAGGTGCCGGTCGTCGCGCTGAGCGTGACGCTGTCGCGTGCGGTCCCGCTGATCGTCGGCAGCGCGGTGTTCACCGGAGGCGCGGCCGCGACGGCGCCCGTCTGCGCCGAGGTGGCGCTCGCGCTGCCCGCGGCGTTCGTCCCGGTCACGACGACGCGGATCGTGCCGCCGATGTCCGCCGGAACCTGCGCGTAGGTCGATGCGGTCGCACCCGCGATGTCGGCGCAGGTGGCACCGGCGGCGTCGCAGCGGCGCCACTGGTAGGTGTAGGTGATCGCCGGCGTGCCGGTCCAGGTGCCGCTGGTCGCGGTCAGCGTCTGCCCGTCCTGTGCGGTGCCGCTGATCGCCGGCAGTGCCGTGTTGACGGGGGCTGCGGGAGTCACCACGGCCGAGGCGTTGGACGTCGCGCTCGAGCTGCCGCCGGCGTTGGTCCCGGTGACGGCGACGCGGATCGTGCCGCCGACGTCGGCGGGCGTCTGGGCGTAGCTGCCGCCGGTCGCGCCGGCGATGTCCGCGCAGGCGGCGCCCGCGGCGTCGCAGCGGCGCCACTGGTAGGTGTAGGTGATCGGCGCGGTGCCGGTCCACGTGCCGTTGCCGGCGACGAGCGTCTGGCCGTCGCGGGCGGTGCCGGTGATCGTGGGCAGGACCGTGTTGACCGGCGGCGCGGAGGCGACGACGCCGGTCTGGGCCGAGGTGGCGCTCGCGCTGCCGCCAGCGTTGGTGGCGGTGACGACGACGCGGACCGTCGACCCGACGTCGGCGCCGGTCTGCGTGTACGTCGACGCGGTCGCGCCGGCGATGTCGGCGCAGGCGGCGCCGGCGGCGTTGCAGCGCCGCCACTGGTAGGCGAAGGAGATCACCGGCGTCCCGGTCCACGTGCCATTCGAGGCCGTCAGCACCAGGCCGTCGCGCGCCGTCCCGGAGATCGCCGGCAGCGCGGTGTTGACCGGCGGGGCCGGCGCGATCACGGCGGTCGCCGCCGAGTTCAGGTTGGCGGAGCCGGCGACGTTCGTCGCCGTGACGTTGACGCGCAGGCGCGCGCCGACGTCGGCGGGCAGGAGCCCGTAGGTCGCGGCGGTGGCGCCGGCGATCGCGACACAGCTGGCGCCGGAGGCGTCGCAGCGCAGCCACTGATAGGTGTAGGTGATCGGCGCGCTGCCGGTCCAGGTGCCGGCCTGAGCGCTCAGCGTGCTGCCGTCGGTCGTCGTGCCGGAGGTCGTCGGGGGCGCCGTGTTGACGGGCGCGGCCGGGTTGCCGGTCGTGGCGGGCGACGTCGCGCTCGCGGTGCCGGCGACGTTCGTGGCGGTGACGAGGACCCGCAGCGTCTGGCCGACGTCGGCTGCGACCAGGGTGTAGGTCGTCGCCGTCTGGCCGGCGATGTCGGCGCAGGCGTTGCCCGCGGCGTCGCAGCGGCGCCACTGGTAGGTGTAGGAGATCGCCGGCGTGCCGCTCCAGGTGCCGGGGCCGGCGGTGACCGTCGAGCCCTCCTGCGCGGTGCCGGAGATCGCCGGCAGGATCGTGTTGGCCGGCGGGGCGGCGGAGACGACGGCGCTCTGCACGGCCGTCGCGCTCGCGCTGCCGGCGGCGTTCGTCGCGGTGACGACGACGCGCAGCGTCCTGCCGACATCGGCGGGGACGGCCGCGTAGGTCGAGGCGGACGCGCCGGCGATGTCGGCGCAGGTCGCACCGGCGGCGTCGCAGCGGCGCCACTGGTAGGTGTAGGTGATCGCCGGCGTCCCGGTCCAGATGCCATTGGTCGCGCTCAGCGTCTGGCCGTCCTGCGCGGTCCCGCTGATCGCCGGCAGCGTCGTGTTGGCCGGCGGCGCGGGCGCGACGACGGCGCTCTGCGCGGAGGTCGCGCTCGCGCTGCCGCCCGCGTTCGTCCCCGTCACGACGACGCGCACGGTGCCGCCGACGTCGGCGGAGACCTGGGTGTACGCCGACCCCGTCGCGCCGGCGATGTCGGCGCACGAGGCGCCGGCGGCATTGCAGCGGCGCCACTGGTAGGTGAAGGTGATCGCCGGCGTGCCCGTCCACGTGCCGGTCGAGGCGGTCAGCGTCTGGCCGTCACGCGCGGTCCCGCTGACCGCCGGCGCGGCCGTGTTCGCCGGAGGCGCCGCGGCGACGACGCCGGTCTGCACCGTTGCGGCGCCGGTGGAACCGCCGGCGTTCGTGGCGGTGACAACCGCGCGCAGCGTCCTGCCGACGTCGGCCGGGACCTCGGCGTGGGTCAGGCCGGTCGCGCCGGCGATGTCGACGCAGTTGGCGCCCGCGGCGTCGCAGCGGCGCCACTGGTAGGTGAGGGCGATCGCCGGCGTGCCGTCCCAGGCGCCGGGAGCGAGCGTCAGCGTCTGGGCGTCCTGCGCCGTCCCGGAGATCGAGGGCGCCGTCGTGTTGACCGGCGCGAGCGCCTGCACGACGGCGGTCTGCGGCGAGGTGCCGGTCGCCGTGCTGATGACGTTCGTGCCGGTGACGACGACGCGGATCGTCGTGGCGACGTCGGCCGGCGTCAGCGTGTAGGTCGACGAGGTGGCGCCCGCGATGTCGGCGCAGGCGTTGCCCGCGGCGTCGCAGCGGCGCCACTGGTAGGTGTAGGTCGGCGCCGGCGTCCCGCCCCACGTCCCCGGGTTCGCCGTGAGGACCTGGCGATCGACGGTCAGCCCGGAGACCGTCGGCGACACGGTGTTCGCCGGCGGGGCCGTGTACTCGTCGTTGACCATGTACGCGACGCCGGGCAGGAAGGTGTCCTGCGAGGTCGCGAGGTGCAGGATCGCGCTCGTCTGGTTGTTCGTGAGGAACCCGTCGGCCGTCAGCTCGTCGGCGTCGATGCCGAGCTGGTTGGAGTAGTTCGGGTTCTTCGTCGTGACGGCCACGCCGAGCCGCGAGATCGACGAGTTGTAGAGGTTGTTCGCCGGGTTGAGGCCGTCGATCAGTGCGTTGCCGTTGAGCGTCGCCGTCTCGCTGACGATGTTGCGATCGCCCTCCCAGGTGACGAGGCCGACCTTCGCGGCGACGGTGCCGCTGGTCGGCGTCTGGAAGCCGGTGAGGTTCAGGTCGACCGACGGGCGCGAGCCCGAGACGAGCGAGGTGAAGCCGTCCCAGGCGATGAGCTTCTTGACCTGGACCTGCGCGGGGTCGCGGTAGGCGACGACGAGCCCCCAGCCCGCGTAGCGGTTGGCGCCCGTCCCGGTCTGGACGTTCGCCACGGTGTACTGGCCGGCGCCGGCCGCCTGGACGGCCGCGGTGACGTCGGCGAAGCCCTGGTAGCGCGTCGTGCCCAGTGAGTCGGTGTCCAGCACGCTGGCGTTGACCGTCTGGTAGGTCCCGAGCGGCGGGGTGCCGAACTTCACCGTGCCGTTGCTGGCCGGGGCCGGGGCGGCCGCGCCGCCGGTGCCCGCGGTCGTGTCCGCGCCCCAGTACAGCCCGGCCCACAGCACGACGGCGCCCGCCGGCATGCTGAGCGTCGATGAGCTGGAGTTGAAGGTCGTCGCATCGGCGTCGACGTCGACGTTCGCCATCGTGAAGTCGTCGTTGCCGAGCGTCGTGTTCGCGCCGCTGCGCACGTTCGCGCAGTTGGCCGCGGCGGTCGGGCAGGTCAGCAGCGTGTTCGCGACGCTGACGATGTCGCCGCGATCCGTCGTGACGAAGCGCGGGCCGAACGTCCGGTCGGCGAAGGCACCCGGCGCGCACGCCAGCATCGCCAGGAGGATGGCGAGAGCGGCTGGAACGACGCGACGGAGTGATGGCATGGGACTCGGAAGAACGCGGGTCGCGAACCTCGCGGAGGGTGATCCGGACGGCTCACCTCACTGCGGTATGCGGACAGGTGCGTATCGACCGTTCGTCCAGACACTTGAGCCTTTGCCGCATGGCTGCGCGGATCTCGGAGCGAAGCGACGAAGGCCCGCCGGGTGGGCGGGCCTTCGCCTGCAGCGTCGTTCTGGAGAGCGGGGAGCGCTAGGAGGCGCTCACGAGCCCTGCGGGGCAGGAGACGCCCGTGCCGCCGAGGCCGCAGTAGCCGTTGGGGACCTTGTGCAGGTACTGCTGGTGGTAGTCCTCGGCGTAGTAGAACGGGCCCGCCATGGCGATCTCCGTCGTGATCTCGCCGTGGTGCGAGGCGCTGAGCGCCTGCTGGTAGCGCTCGCGGGAGGCGAGCGCGGCGTCGCGCTGGTCCTCACCGTCCCAGTAGATCGCCGAGCGGTACTGGGTCCCGACGTCGTTGCCCTGCCGCATGCCCTGGGTCGGGTTGTGCCCCTCCCAGAAGACGCGCAGCAGGTCCTCGTAGCTCACCTTCGCGGGGTCGTAGGCGACGAGCACGGCCTCGGTGTGACCGGTGCGGCCGCTGCACGTCTCCTCGTACGTCGGGTTCGGGGTGCTGCCGCCGGCGTAGCCGACCGCCGTCGAGTGGACGCCCGGGGTCTCCCAGAAGAGGCGCTCGGCGCCCCAGAAGCAGCCCAGGCCGAAGACGGCCGTGCGGATGCCCTCCGGGAACGGCGGGCGGATGGGCGTGCCGAGGACGGCGTGGGTCGTGGGGATGCCGGGCAGCTCGCTGTCGCGGCCGGGGAGGGCGTCCCCCGGATCGGGGACGCGCAGCTTGGTGGTCATGCGGTCGAGGAAGCTCATGGTGGACGGTCTCCTGGGGGCCTCGAACGTTACGCGGCGCGGGCGGTGAGGACGAACTGCAGGGCGAAGAGCTCCGGGCGGCGCCTGAGGGCGGCGCGGCCCACCGCGGCGGGCAGGCGCACGTGCGCCTCGAGCGGCAGCGGCGCGGGGACGGGCTGCTCGTCGACCACGGCGTAGCCGGCCTGCATGAGCAGCTGGCGCGCCGTTGCCCGCGTGTAGAAGCGCAGGTGCGTGCGGTCGAACAGCCCGTGGTCCTCCTGCGGAAAGCGCCCGCGCAGGACCTGGCGCCGCGCCGTCCAGTGGACGGCGTTCGGCAGCGAGACGATCACCAGGGCGCCTGGCGCCAGCAGCCCGCGGACCGCGCGCAGCGCCGCGGCCGGATCGCGCAGATGCTCGAGCACATCTCCGAAGATCACCGCGCCGAACGGGCCGGGGGCCTGCCCGAGGTCCTCGGCACGCTCGAGGTCGCCGGTGATGACCTCGATGCCGGCCCGCTCGCGCGCCGCCGCCGCGGCCGCGGGGTCCGCCTCGAAGCCGACGACCTCGTGACCGCGCCCGGCCAGCAGCCCGGCGAGATACCCGCTCGCGCAGCCCGCGTCCAGCACGCGCGCCCCCGCGGGGACGGCCTCGAGCAGCAGCCGGTGCGCCGCGCTCAGGCCATGCTCGGCGACGAGATCGCCGTAGAGGCTCACCTGCCGCCGAAGATGCGCAGGAAGAACAGGAAGATGTTGAAGACGTCGAGGAAGATGCCCGCCGCGAGCGGGATCACCTCGCCCTGCCCGGCCCGCCGCATCCGGTTGAAGTCCAGGACGACGTAGAGGCCGAAGATCCCCAGGCCCAGGATGCAGTAGATCAGCGAGCCCGCGGGGATGTTGATGAAGATCATCAGGATGCCGAAGACGATCAGCCCGAGCAGCAGCCAGAACGCCATCCGGTAGAGGCCCGAGAGGTCGCGGCGCGTGGCGTAGCCCCCGGCGCCGAGCGCACCGACGAACAGCGCCGTGGCGCCTGCCGCCTGGTAGACCGCCGTGGGGTCGGTCGTGGCGTAGTAGTTGATCGTCGTCCCGACGCTGATGCCGAGCAGCAGGCCGAAGGCGAACAGCAGCACGAGCGCGAGCTGCCGGTTGCCCTTCGCGTTGGCGACGTTCAGCCCGATGATGCAGCCGATCGCGAGGATCCACGGCAACAGCCACCAGATCCCGGTGAGGTCCTTGCCGATGTAGGCGCCGCCCGCTGCGAAGGCGCAGGTGATGCCGACGAGGCCCATGACCTGCCCGAAGATCGAGTGCGCGCGGTCACGTGACGCCGCGCCGGGAAGTGCGTAGTCCGGTGTCGCCATGAATCGGATGATTCCACGACACAACCATCTAGGCTGACGCGCATGATCTCAGCGACAGGCTTCGACCCGGCGACGCTCGAGCGGTTCGCCGACCTCCTGGTCGGCTTCGGCGCGAACGTGCAGCCCGGCCAGATCGTCTCGATCGGGGCCGAGATCGGCAAGGAGGACGTCGCCCGGGCGCTGGCGGCGAGCGCCTACCGGCACGGCGCGAGGTTCGCCGACGTCACGTACTTCGACCTGCACGTCAAGCACGCCCGCCTGCTGCACGCCCCGGAGGACACGCTGGAGTTCGTTCCCTCCTGGTACGGCGAGCGCATCCTCGCCCTCGGCGACCAGCGCTGCGCGCGCATCGGGCTCAGCGGCCCGATCGCCCCGGGCCTGCTCGACGGCATCGACCCGTCGCGCGCCGGCCGCGACCAGCTGCCGTTTCTGAAGGAGTCCGGCCAGGTCGTCAACGACGCGACCACGAACTGGACGATCGGGCCCGCGCCGAGCCTCCCGTGGGCGCGGCTGGTGCATCCCGACCTCCCCGACGAGGAGGCGCTCGCCCGCCTCGCCGGGCAGCTCGAGGTCATCTGCCGCCTCGACGAGACGGACCCGGTCGCCGCCTGGACGGCCCGCGCCGACGCGCTCGTCGCCGCCGCCGAGCGGGTGACCGCCCCGCGCTTCGACGCGCTGCACTTCGAGGGTCCGGGGACGGATCTCACGGTCGGGCTGCTTCCGACGAGCCGCTTCATGGCCGCGCGCTTCGAGACCGTCGACGGCATCGTCCACATGCCGAACATCCCGTCCGAGGAGATCTTTACGTCGCCCGATCCGCTGCGCACCGAGGGCGTCGTGCGCTCGACGAAGCCGCTCGTGGTCGGCGGTTCGATCATCCGCGGGCTCGAGGTCGAGTTCCGCGGCGGCCGCGCGGTGCGGATCGACGCCGAGGAGAACGCCGAGGTGCTGCGCGGGTACGCCGCCAAGGACGAGGGCGCCGCCCGGCTGGGCGAGGTCGCGCTCGTCGACCGCGAGGGCCGCATCGGTCAGAGCGGCACCGTGTTCTTCGACACGCTGCTCGACGAGAACGCGGCGAGCCACATCGCGCTCGGCTCGGCCTACGCGATGTGCCTCGAAGGCGAAGACGACGTCGCGCGCATCAACAGGAGCCAGATCCACGTCGACTTCATGATCGGCTCGGAGGACGTGACGGTCTCGGGGGTCACCTCCGACGGCACCGCCGTACCGGTCCTGGCCGGCGGCGACTGGGCCCTGTAGCGCCGTCGACCGCGCGACGCCCGCAAGCCTCCGCGACGCGCGCGCCGCTACCCTTCGCTCCCCGCCGAGCGGGCCAGGAGAGGTGCCGGAGTGGTTGAACGGGCGCGACTGGAAATCGCGTAACGGGCGTCAAGCTCGTTCGAGGGTTCGAATCCCTCCCTCTCCGTGTGGTGTGGGTCCTCGTACCCACGTCGCGGCGGCGGTTCTACGCTGGGGCAGATGATCGACCATGTGACCTTGCGGGTCGCGGCGATCGATGCGTCGGAGCGCTTCTATCGCGCGGTGCTGCCGACGCTCGGGATCGACGTTCCCACCGCCGGCTCGGGCTTCATCGAATGGGAGGACTTCTCGATCGCCGCGGCCGGACCCGAGCGTCCGCCGACCCGGAACCTGCACGTCGCGTTCGTCGCGCCGACGCGCGCGCACGTCGACGCGTTCTGGCGTGCAGGCGTCGACGCGGGCCACCCCAGCGCCGGCGAGCCGGGGCCGCGCCCGCAGTACACCGCCGACTACTACGGCGCGTTCCTGCTCGATCCCGACGGCAACAGCGCCGAGGCCGTCCACCACGCCGCGACGCGCCGCGACGGCAACATCGACCACCTCTGGATCCGCGTCGCGGACCTCGACGCGGCGGAGCACTTCTACGCGACGATCGCGCCGCACGCCGGTCTGCGCGCCGGTGCCACCGAAGATCGGCTGCGGCAGTTCCGCGGCGCGAGCGGCTCCTTCGCGCTGGTCGACGGCGGAGCGTCCTGCGAGCACGTGCACCTCGCCTTCGCGGCCCCGGGCCGCGCGACGGTCGACGCGTTCCACCGCACCGCGATCAGGGCGGGCTTCCGCGACAACGGCGCCCCCGGCGAGCGCCCGGAGTACCACCCCGGCTACTACGGCGCCTACGTCCTGGACCCCGACGGCAACAACGTCGAGGTCGTCTTCCACGACCGCGATCGCGCGGTCCCCGGCCCTCGGGTCGCCGGCGCGGCGCCGAAACGACCGTAGGCGCCGGCAGGACGTCGCCGAGGTTCGCGAAGTCCTCGGCACTGCTCAGCGGCAGCGGCAGCGACCGGCTACGCCGCGCGCTCGTCGGCCGCGCGCAGCATCGGCCCGCCCTCGGCCTCCGGGATGACGAGCACGATGTGTCGCCGTGAGATGGCGATCATGTCGTGCTGCGTCCCCTGCCCCTCGCGGCCGATGAGCTCGACCGTGCAGTCGGTCATCGGCAGGAAGTCGCGTTCGGAGGCGTTCAGGACGTCCGTGACGCGGCTGCGGTACCCGTCGCGTGCGAGGGTGATGGCGCCCGAGATCCGGTGACGCTCGGTCTCGACGTAGACGCGTTCAAGGCGGTGCTCCATTGCCCCGCAGCCTACGCCCTCACGCCAGCGCTTGGACGAGTTCCCGATCGTGCTGGTAGGTCAGCAGCGCCGCCGCGTCGGCCGGCGTGAGCCAGCGCAGCTCGTCGACCTCCTCGTTGGCGGCGAACTCCCCCTCCAGGACGGTCATGCGCCAGTAGCGCACCGTCTTCGGCCGCCCGCGCAGATCGCGGTAGCGGACCTGCTCCAGCTCGGCGCCGAGCTCGCAGACGAGCCCGGTCTCCTCACGCACCTCGCGCAGCGCCGCCTCCTGCGAGCTCTCACCGCGGTCGAGCTTGCCCTTCGGCAGCGACCAGTCGTCGTAGCGCGGGCGGTGGACCACCGCGATCAGGCCGTCGCGCTCGACGATCCCGCCCGCGGCGTGCACCTGGCGCACGACGCCGGTCATGAGATCGCGCGCAGCTCGCGCGGGCGCAGCAGCACGATCAGCTCGCCCCGCGCGCCGTCCAGCCGGATGCCGGCGATCCCGCCCTTCTTCATGTCGATCCGCGCGCCCGTCAGGTCGTGGACCACCTGGCTGAAGTCCGGCTCGTGGCCGACGACGAGCACGCGGCCGTCGCCGTCCTCGTCGCCCGCGGCGAGCGTCAGCGCCTCGGCCGCATCGAAGCCCGAGGCCAGCGCAGCGTGCTCGACCGGCGTCAGGCCGAGCGCCTCGCAGGCGTGCTCGGCGGTCTGCACCGCGCGCACCTTGGGGCTCGTGTAGACGACCTCCGGGACGATTCCCAGCGCCGCGAGCGCCGCGCCCGCCGACCTGGCCTGCTCGACCCCGCGCTCGGTCAGCGCGCGCGCATGGTCCTCGCGCGCACCGTGCGGTTCCGCCTCACCATGCCGAAGAAGCCAGAGCTGCTGAGCCATCCGCGCCGAGGGTAGCGGCTGACCGCGGCCCGACACCCCGTTCGATCGGGCACGGCTGTCGGTAGATTTCTGGCCTGGATGTCAGAGAGCACGCACGAGATCGCCCACGACGACGTCGTCCGCACGCACGACGAGGGCGCGGCCAACGAGCGCCCGCCGCTGCTCGTGGTCGAGCCGCTGCTCGCGTTCCTGGACGCCGCGGGGCTGGGCACCGGCGAGCCCGACGTCGCGACCGTCGGCGAGGGCCATTCGAACGTCACCTTCGCGATCCGCCGCGGCGACGCCTCGTTCATCCTGCGCCGGCCTCCGCGCCCCCCGATCCCGCCCAGCGCCCACGACGTGCTGCGCGAGGCGCGGGTGATCAGCGCGCTCGAGGGCCATGCCCGCGTGCCACGGGTCTTCGCCGTCTGCGACGACGTGGACGTCATCGGCGCGCCGTTCTACGTGATGGAGCAGGTGGACGGCCTGGTCGTCACGAGCCGGGTCCCGCGCGAGCTGGACTCGGTCGAGGATCGCCGCCGCATGAGCGAGGAGCTGCTCGACGCGCTCGTCGAGCTGCACGCCGTCGACTGGCGCGCGGCGGGCCTGGAGGGGTTCGGCAAGCCGACCGGCTACCTCGAGCGCCAGGTCCGGCGCTTCCTCGGGCTCTGGGAGCACAACCGCACGCGCGAGATCCCCGCTGTCGAGTCGGTCGGGCGCTGGCTCACCGAGCACATGCCGGAGTCGCTGCCCGCGACCGTCGTCCACGGCGACTACCGCCTGGGCAACACGATGTTCGCATCGCGGGCTCCTGCCCACCTCGTCGCGATCCTCGACTGGGAGATGGCGACGATCGGCGACCCGCTCGCCGACCTCGGCTACCTCTGCACGCTGTGGACCGACCGCGACGATCCGCCGCTCGGGATGTTCGAGCTCACCGGCGTGACACGCGAGCCGGGCTTCCTGAGCCGCGCCGAGCTCGTCGCCCGCTACGAGGAGCGCTCCGGGCGCGCGATGACGAACATCCGCTGGTACCAGACGCTCGCGCTGTGGAAGTCGATCGTCTTCATGGAGGGCAACTACAAGCGCGCGCTCTCGGGTGCGACCGACGACCCGTTCCTCAAGCGCTTCGGCGACGGCGTGATCGAGCTGGCCGACCGCGCGGAGGCCCTGACGCATGAGCCCTGACGCCCCGCTGCGCGGCCTGCTGATCGACTGGGGCGGCGTCCTGACCACGGACATCTTCGTCAGCTTCCAGCACTTCTGCCGCAACGAGGGGCTCGACGAGCTGACCGCCCGCGACCTCTTTCGCAACGACGCGGAGGCGCGTCACACGCTGTTCGCGCTCGAGACCGGCGAGCTGACCGAGCCGGAGTTCGAGGAGCGCTTCGCGCGCATCCTGGCGCTGCGCGAGGACCGCGCGCCCGGCCTCGTCG
>JADGPM010000194.1 GCA_017882425.1 Solirubrobacteraceae bacterium | reverse complement strand
CAGGTCGAGGCCGGGACCGAATACCACCTGCTGCGCGGCGTGATGCTCGAGACGGACGTCGTCGTGCATCGTGACCCGGACACCGTGCTCGGCGCCGGACTCGACGTCTTCCGGCGCTACGCCGGCGGCGTGGAGGGCGAGCTGGCCGACGAGGTCGCCGCGATGGTCGCCAAGCAGGCGGAGAAGCGCGTCGCGCTGCAGTTCCTCGAGCGCACCCGCGTCACATGGGACCACCGCAAGCTCGGCGGGGTGTACTAGCCACGCGGCGAGCGAGCGCCCGCGGCGGCTCCCGGCCCGTTACCCTCGCCCTCGCATGGAACGCCTCAAGGGTCTGATCCTCTCGGGCGGCAAGGGCACGCGCCTGCGCCCGATCACCTTCACGAGCGCCAAGCAGCTCGTGCCCGTCGCCAACCGGCCGGTGCTGTTCTACGGCATCGAGGCGATGGCGGCCGCCGGCATCGAGGAGATCGGCATCATCATCGCCCCGGAGACGGGGGATGAGATCCGCGAGACCGCGGGCGACGGATCACAGTTCGGCGTGCGGATCACGTACATCGTGCAGGACGCGCCCGCCGGCCTGGCCCACGCCGTCCTCACGGCGGAGCCGTTCCTCGGGACGGACCCGTTCGTCATGTACCTGGGCGACAACCTGCTCCAGGGCGGCATCACGGACCTCGTCGCGGCGTTCCGCGCGGACGCCCCGGACGCGCTGATCCTGCTGACCCCCGTGCCCGACCCCGAGCACTACGGCGTCGCGGAGCTGCACGAGGGGCGCGTCGTGCGCCTGCAGGAGAAGCCCCCGCAGCCGAAGACCGACCTCGCGCTCGTGGGCGTCTACATGTTCACGGCCGGCATCCACGACGCCGCTCGCGCGATCGAGCCCTCGCCGCGCGGCGAGCTGGAGATCACCGACGCGATCCAGTACCTCGTCGACGCCGGCCGGCGCGTCGAGCCACACATCGTCCAGGGCTGGTGGAAGGACACCGGGCGCCTGGAGGACATGCTCGAGGCCAACCGCCTCGTGCTGGACCGCATCGAGCGCCGCATCGACGGCACGCTGACCGAGTCCGCCTGCGAGGGCCGCGTGATCATCGAGGCCGGCGCCGTGCTGGAGCGCTCCACCGTCCGCGGCCCCGCGATCATCGGCGCCGGCGCCCGGCTGATCGACGCCTACATCGGCCCGTACACGGCGATCGGCGACGGCTGCGTGATCCAGGATGCCGAGGTCGAGCACTCGATCCTGCTCGAGGGCAGCTCGGTCCGCGACCTCGGCGCGCGCATGGAGAGCTCGCTGCTGGGCAAGGACGTCGCGATCGCCCGCTCCCTCGGCCAGCCCAGGGCCTACCGCTTCCTCGTCGGCGACCAGTCCGAGATCGGGATCGCGTGAGACTGCTCGTCGTCGGCGCCGCCGGCATGCTCGGGCACACGCTCGTGCCCACCGCCCGCGCCGCGGGCCACGACGTGATCGAGCGCGACATCGACTCGATCGACATCACCGACGCCGCGGGCACCGCCGCGATCGTCGCGGGCGACGCGCCGGACGTCGTCATCAACTGCGCGGCATGGACCGACGTCGACGGCGCCGAGGAGCACGAGGACCGGGCGCTGCGCGTCAACGGCGACGGAGCGGGCAACCTCGCCCTCGCCGCCCGAGCCGCGGGCGCGCGCATCGTCCAGCTCTCCACCGACTACGTGTTCCCGGGCGACGCGCAGGAGCCCTACGTCGAGTCCGATCCCACCGGGCCGCGCAGCGCCTACGGGCGGACGAAGCTCGCCGGCGAGCGGGCCGTCGCAGCGGCCGCACCCGATCACGTCATCGCCCGCACCGCCTGGCTCTACGGCGCCGGCGGGAAGAACTTCGTCGACACGATGCTCGCCCTCGGGGCGGAGCGCGAGGAGGTCCGCGTCGTCGACGACCAGGTCGGCTGCCCGACCTGGACCGGCCACCTGGCACCGGCGCTGCTGGAGCTCGCCGCCGGGCCGACGACCGGCGTCTTCCACGTCGCGGGCGCGGGGCGCTGCTCCTGGTTCGACCTCGCGCGCGAGGCGCTCGCGACCACCGGTTCCACGTGCCGCGTGGAGCCGACGACGACGGCGGAGTTCCCGCGGCCCGCGCCGCGGCCGGCCTTCAGCGTCATGGCGACCGAGCGCGGCGCGGACGCCGTCCACCTGCCCGACTGGCGCGAGGGCCTCGCCGGCTTCCTCGCCGCTCGCGCGGGATCCACCACCACGACCGCGGGAGGCCCGCGATGAAGCTGCTCGTCTGCGGCGGTGCCGGGTTCATCGGCTCGAACTTCGTCCGCCAGCGCGCCGGCGAGCACGGCGACGAGGTCGTCGTGCTCGACAAGCTGACCTACGCCGGGCGCCGCGAGAACCTCGCCGACGTCCCGCACACGTTCGTCCATGGTGGCATCGAGGACGCGGCCGCCGTCGCCCAGGCGATGGAGGGCGTCGACGCGGTCGTGAACTTCGCCGCCGAGACGCACGTCGATCGCTCGATCGCCGAGCCCGACGCGTTCGTCACGACGCACGCCGTCGGGACGTTCGTGCTGCTGGAGGCCGCCCGCGAGCGCGGGCTGCGCTACCTGCAGGTCTCCACGGACGAGGTCTACGGCTCGATCGCCGAGGGCTCGTTCACCGAGGAGAGCCCGCTCGAGCCCTCCTCCCCGTACAGCGCCACGAAGACCGGCGCCGACCTGCTCGTGCAGTCGTACACGCGCACGTTCGGGATGGAGACGGTGATCTGCCGCGGGTCGAACAACTACGGCCCCTACCAGTACCCCGAGAAGCTGATCCCGCTGATGGTGCTGAACGCCCTCCACGGCGACCCGCTGCCGGTCTACGGCGACGGCATGCAGGTGCGCAACTGGCTCTACGTCACGGACTTCTGCGCCGGGATCGGCCACGTGCTCGCCCACGGCGCGGCCGGCGAGGTCTACAACGTCGGCGGTCCCGACGAGTGCCCGAACATCGAGGTCGTACGCCGGATCATCGCGCTGACCGGCGCCGACGCCTCGCTGCTGACCTACGTCGAGGATCGCCCGGGGCACGATCGGCGCTACTCGCTGGGCTCGGAGAAGGTCCGCGCGCTGGGCTGGGAGGCGCAGGTCCGCTTCGAAGAGGGCCTCGAGCGCACCGTCGCCTGGTACCGCGACAACCCCGGCTGGTGGGAGCCGATCCGCTCCGGGGCCTACCGCGAGTACTACGAGCGTCAGTACGGAAGCTCGCTCGGGTAGCCGGCCGCCCGTCGCGCGCGGCGACTCAGCTCAGGCTGGAGATCCGCCAGGAGGTGCCCTGCTTGGCGAACTGCAGGGTCACCGTGCGGCTCTTGTTCTTGTCCGTCTTCTCCTTCACGACCGCCGTGGCCTTCGCCGGGTCGCTCGGGTCGATCGTCACGGCCTTGACCGTCAGGTCGGCCTGATCGCTGTTCTTGATCGCACTGTTGACCGCGGCGGCGCAGCCCTTGGCCCCGGCCTTCGCGGCGATCTGCTGCTGCAGCTGCGTCGTGATCAGGCTTCCGCAGATCTTCGTCTCGTTCGACTTCTCGGTCGCAGTCTGAAGATCCTCGACCGTCTGGGCGATGAGCTTCTGCTGGCCCGTGAACTTGTCGGTCGTGTTGTCGTTCTTCGTGGCGCCGCCGCAACCGGAGACGGCGAGGACGATGGCAGCGGCGGGAACGAGGGCGAAGCGCAGGCGCATGGGCCGCGGAGGGTAGCTCCTGACGCCTGTGCGTAGCATCGGCACCCGTGACGCCCGCCGCTCCCCCAGCCGCGCTCGCGGCCCTCGAGGCGCGCGTCGTCGCGTGCACGCGCTGCCCGCGGCTCGTCGCGTGGCGCGAGGATGTCGCCCGTGAGCGCCGCGCGGCGTTCGCCGGCGAGACCTACTGGGGACGGCCGATCCCGGGCTTCGGCGACCCCGGTGCGGCCGTCCTGCTGCTCGGCCTCGCACCCGCCGCACATGGCGCCAACCGGACCGGCCGTGTGTTCACCGGTGACCGCTCAGGCGACTTCCTGTTCGCCGCGCTCTGGCGCACCGGCTTCGCGAGCCGCCCGGCGTCGGTCGCGCGCGACGACGGGCTGCAGCTGCACGACGCGTGGGTGACCGCCGCCGTGCGCTGCGCCCCCCCGGCCAACCGGCCGACGCCGGCCGAGCGTGACGCCTGCCTGCCGTGGAGCGTCGCCGAGCTCGCGCTGCTCCCGCGCGTCCGCGTGGTCCTGTGCCTCGGGGCGTTCGCGTGGGACGCCGCGCTGCGCCTGCGCGTCGCCGCCGGGCTCGCGCAGCTGCGGCCCAGGCCCGCCTTCGGGCACGGCGCCCTCGTCGCCCCGCGCGACGGGCCCGCGCTGCTGGGCAGCTACCACCCGAGCCAGCAGAACACCTTCACGGGCCGGCTGACGCCGGACATGCTCGACGCCGTCCTCCTCAGTGCCCGCGAGCTCGCCGGGCTCGAGCCGCCCGCGGGCGAGCGCGGCGCGTGAGCACAACCGGCGACGCGCACCCCGAGGTCGTGCGGCTCACCGACCTCGTCGGCGAGCGCCTGACGGACGCCGCGGGCGCCCATGCCGGGCGGGTCGTCGACGTGGTCGCAGCGGTCCATGGCGAGCATCCGCTCGTGACCGCCCTGATGATCCGCCCGCGGCGCCGGGCCGTCCCCGTGCGAGCCGACCGGACGCTCGTCGCCGGGCTGGGCCCCGGGGCGCTGCGGCTCACGGGCCCGCTCCCGGACGGCGAGGGCGAGCGCGATGACGAGGTGCTGCTGCGTCGCGACGTCCTCGACGTCCAGGTCGTCGACACCGCCAGCCGGCGGATGGCGCGCGTCGGCGACGTCGACCTCGCGCTCACCGCCGAGGGCCTGCGCGTCGTCGCAGTCGACGTCGGCTGGCGCGCGATCCTGCGGCGCCTGGGGCTGCGGCGCCTGGCGCGCCGCGCAAGCCGCGACGCGATCGACTGGGAGACCCTCCACGTCGCCGCCGGGCGGGCGCACGCGCTGCAGCTGCGGTCCTCCTCGGCGGCCGTCCGGCGCCTCGACCCGGACGAGCTCGCGACGCTCGTCGCCCGCCTGCCCGCGGCGAGTGCGGGCGACGTGCTGCACAGCGTCGAGCCCGACCGGGCCGCGGCGGCGCTCGCGACGCTGCACCCCGACCTGAGCGCCGACCTGCTCGAGGCCCTGCCGCCCGAGCACGCTCGGCGGCTCGCGGGTGCGATGGGGCGCCGGCCGGCCGGGGCGCCGGCCGGCGGCGAACGGCCGCCGCGGCGCTACTGGCGCGTGCTGCGGGGCCACGGGGGCCGGCGCCGGTGAGCCGGAGGGCCGGGCTGGCGGCGCTGCTGGCGGTGATCGGCCCCGGCCTGCTGGCCGGGCTGTCGGACGACGACCCGCCCGGCATCACCACCTACTCGATCCTCGGCGCGAGCCACGGCTACGCGCTGCTGTGGGTCCTCGCCGCGTCGACCGTTGCGCTGATCGTCTTCCACGAGCTCGGCGCCCGCATGGGCATCGTCACCGGCCAGGGGCTGATCGGGCTGATCCGCGAGCGCTACGGGGTGCGCTGGACGGCGCTGGCGCTGCTGGCCCTCGTCGGTGCGAACCTCGGCACGCTCTGCGGGCAGTTCGCCGGCATCGCCGCCGCGCTCGGCATGGCGGGCGTGCCACGCGGGATCGGGGTGCCGCTCGCGGCGCTCGCCGTGTCCGTGCTCGTGCTGCGCGGCTCGTTCAACCGCGTCGAGCACGTGCTCCTGCTGCTCAGCTCGGTCTTCGTGGCGTACGTGATCGCGGCGTTCCTCGCCCACCCCGACTGGGGCGCGACGGCGCGCGGGCTCGTGGTCCCGACTCCGCCGCGCTCGCGCGATGCCGCGCTCGCCGTGGTCGCGACGATCGGGACGACGCTCGCGCCATGGGGTCTGGCGTTCATCCAGTCCTACGTCGTCGACAAGCGCCTGCGCCCGCGCGACCTGCGCTTCGAGCGCATCGACGTCATCCTCGGCGCGGTGCTCACGGGCGTGATCGGCCTGTTCGTCGCCGTCGCCTGCGCGGCCACGCTGCACGTGAGCCACGTCACGATCCATGACGCGCGCGACGCGGCACAGGCGCTCGAGCCGCTGGCCGGCTCGGCGGCGGCGACGCTGTTCGGCGTCGGCCTGCTCGGCGCGGGGCTGCTGGCCGCCTCGGTCCTGCCGCTGTCGACCGCCTACTCGGTGACCGATGCCGCCGGCAGCGAGGCCCAGCTCGACGACAAGGTGCGCGACGCGCCGCTCTTCTACGGGGCGTTCAGCGTGATCGTCCTGGTGGCCGTCGCGGTGGTCTGCATCCCGGGCGCGCCGCTGATCCCGATCCTGTTCCTCAGCCAGGCGCTCAACGCGGTGCTGCTGATCCCGCTGATCATCTTCATGCGCAACCTGGCGCGCGACCGGCGGGTGATGGGTGTGTACGTCCTCGGGCGGGCGGGTTCGCTCGCCACGCTCGTCACCATCGTCCTCATCGCCGCCAGCGTCGCGCTGACGCTCGTGCTGACCATCGGCTGAACGGCGAGTACGCTCGACGGACGGCCATGCCGCTGTCCGCCTTCACGCCAACCGTCCGCGACTGGTTCACGCGGGCGTTCGCCGAGCCCACGCCCGCCCAGCAGCAGGCGTGGCCCGCGATCGCCGGCGGCGAGCACGTCCTGATCAGCGCGCCGACCGGGTCGGGCAAGACGCTCGCGGCGTTCCTGTGGGGGATCGACCGGCTCGTCGCAGCCCCGCTCGGCGAGGGCGAGCAGCGCCGCACGCGCATCGTCTACGTCTCGCCGCTGAAGGCGCTCGCCTACGACGTCGAGCGCAACCTCGTCACGCCGATCCGCGGCGTCGGCGCGGACGTCAGCGTCGGCGTGCGCACCGGCGACACGCCTCAGCGCGAGCGCGCCGCGATGCGCCGCCACCCGCCGGACATCCTGATCACGACGCCCGAGTCGCTCTACCTCATGCTCACGAGCGGCGCGCGTGACATCCTGACCGGCGTCGAGGCGGTGATCGTCGACGAGATCCACGCCGTGGCCGCGACGAAGCGCGGGTCGCACCTCGCGCTCACGCTCGAGCGCCTGGCGGCCAACCAGGAGGGCGGCGCGGACCCGCAGCGCATCGGCCTGTCGGCGACCCAGAACCCGCTCGAGGAGATCGGGCGCTTCCTGGTCGGCCCGCGGCGCACGTGCCGGATCGTCGACACGGGCGTGCGCAAGCCACTGGACCTGAAGATCCATGTGCCGGTCGAGTCGATGGCGGAGCCGGGGCAGGCGGCCCAGGGCCAGGAGCTGCCCGAACTGCAGCCCGTCGTCGGCGGCGAGGCGACGCGTCGCTCGATCTGGCCGGCGATCTACCCCGAGATCCTGCGCCTCGTCCGCGAGCACACCTCGACGATCGTCTTCGTCAACGCGCGGCGCGGCGCCGAGCGGCTCGCGCTGCGCCTCAACGAGCTGGCCAACGCCGACCTCCCCGAGGACGCGCCGACCGTCGAGATCGCGCGCGCCCACCACGGCTCGCTCGCGCGCGAGGAGCGCACCGTCATCGAGGAGCTGCTCAAGCGCGGCGAGCTGCCCTGCCTGGTGGCGACGAGCAGCCTGGAGCTCGGCATCGACATGGGCGCCGTCGACCTCGTGCTCCAGGTCGAGTCACCGAAGTCCGTGTCGCGCGGCCTGCAGCGGATCGGACGCGCCGGACACGGCGTCGGCGACACGAGCAAGGGACGCATCTTCCCGAAGTTCCGTGCCGACCTGCTCGAGTGCGCGGTCGTCGCCAAGCTCATGCGCGAGGGCGCCATCGAGCCGACGGTGATCCCGCGCAACGCCCTCGACGTGCTGGCCCAGCAGATCGTCGCGATCGCCGCCGCGGCCGGTGAGGACGAGACGGTGCGCGTCGACGACCTCTTCGCGCTCGTCACGCGGACGCACTCCTACGCCGAGCTCGGGCGCGAGCTGCTCGAGAACGTCCTCGACATGCTCGACGGCCGCTACCCCTCCGAGGAGTTCGGCGAGCTGCGCGCCCGGATCGTGTGGGATCGCGTCGGCGGGACGATCCGCGCGCGCAAGGGCGCCGGGCGACTGGCGATCACGAACGCCGGCACGATCCCCGATCGCGGCCTGTATGCCGTCGTCCTGCCGGACGGGCGACGCGTCGGCGAGCTCGACGAGGAGATTGTGTACGAGGCCCGCCCGGGCCAGACGTTCCTGCTGGGCGCGTCGTCCTGGCGGATCGAGGAGATCGGCCGTGACCGCGTGATCGTCAGCCCCGCGCCGGGTGTCCCGGGCGCCGTTCCCTTCTGGCGCGGCGACGGCGTCGGGCGCCCGAAGGAGCTCGGCGAGCAGATCGGCGCGTTCGCGCGCACCGCGCTCGAGCTGCCCCCCGGCGAGCTCGAGCGCACGCACGACCTCGACCCGCTCGCGGCGAAGAACCTGCTCGAGTTCCTGCGCGAGCAGCAGGACGCGACGCGCGTCATCCCGAGCGACCGGACGATCGTCGTCGAGCGCTTCCGCGACGAGATCGGCGACTGGCGCCTGTGCGTCCTCTCGCCCTACGGCGGTCGCGTCCACGCCGCCTGGGGGCTGGCGCTGAGCGCGCGGCTGCGTGACGAGTTCGGCCTCGAGTCGGACGCAATCTGGTCGGACGAGGGGATCATCGTCCATCTGCCCGATGCGGACGAGCCGCCGGGGGCCGACCTGGTGCTGCTCGACGCGGAGACGATCGAGGACCAGATCGTCGCCGAGCTCGGGGCGAGCGCCCTGTTCGGCGCCCGCTTCCGCGAGAACGCGGCCCGCGCGCTGCTGATCCCTCGCGCGTACCCGGGGCGCCGCACGCCGCTCTGGCAGCAGCGCCTGAAGGCGCAGTCGCTGCTGGAGGTCGCCAAGCGCTACGCCGACTTCCCGATCATCCTCGAGACCTACCGCGAGTGCCTGCGCGACGTGCTCGACGTGCCGGGCCTGCAGGAGCTCCTGACGAAGCTGCACCGCCGCGACCTCTCGCTCGTCGAGGTCGAGACGGCCTCGCCCTCGCCGTTCGCCAGCGCGCTGCTGTTCGACTACATCGCGACGTACATGTACGAGGGCGACACGCCGAACGCGGAGCGCCGCGCGGCCGCCCTGTCGCTCGACCGCGACCTGCTGCGCGAGCTGCTCGGCCAGGACGAGCTGCGCGACCTGATCGACGCGGACGCGCTCGCGGAGGTCGAGGCCGATCTGCAGCACCGCTCGGACCGCACGCGCGCGGGCTCCGCCGACGCGCTCGGCGACGTGCTGCGCCGCCTGGGCGACCTGACCGGCGCCGAGGCGCAGGAGCGCGTGCTTGCAGGCCTGGATGCGGCGACGATGCTCACGAAGCTGCAGCGCGAGCGCCGCGCGATCGTGCTGCGCATCGGCGGCGAGCAACGCTGGGTCGCCGCCGACGACGCCGGGCTCTACCGCGACGCCGTCGGCGCGGTGCCCCCCGGCGGCCTGCCGCAGGAGTTCCTCGCCGAGAGCGAGCATCCGCTCGAGCGGATCCTCGCGCGCTACGCGCGCACCCGGGGCCCGTTCACGACCGCGCAGGCGCGGTCGCGCTTCGCCGTCGACCCGTCGAGCGTGCTGGCGGCGCTCGAACGCGGCGGCGCCCTCGTGCGTGGCGAGCTTCGGCCCGGCGGCTCGGAGCGCGAGTGGTGCGACGTGCAGGTGCTGCGGCGCCTGCGCCGCGCGTCGCTCGCCGTCCTGCGCCAGGAGATCGAGGCCGCCGACCGGACCGCGCTCGCCGGGTTCCTCCCCGGCTGGCAGGGCGTCGACCGCCACCCTGCCGCAGGCGCGGGCATCGACCGCCTGCGCGAGGCGCTGGTCCCGCTCCAGGGGCTCGCGCTGCCCGCCGAGGTCTGGGAGCGCGACGTGCTGCCGCGGCGCGTCGGTGCGTACTCGCCGACCTGGATGGACCAGCTCTGCGCCTCTGGTGAGGTCGTCTGGCTCGGCGCCGGCGCGCTCGGGCGCAACTCCGGCCGGGTCGCCCTGTACTTCCGCGAAGACGTCGCGCTGATCGGGCGTGCGGGGATGCGCGGCGCCGCGCCCGACCCGCCGGGCGATCCGGTGCACGAGACGATCCGTGAGCGCCTGCGCGCGGCGCCGTGCTTCTTCACCGACCTGCTGGCCGAGCTGCCGCTGGCGCCCGAGGAGCTGCAGGACGGCCTCTGGGACCTCGTGTGGACCGGGGAGGCGACGAACGACGCCTTCGCGCCGCTGCGCGCGCCCCGCCTGACGCTCGCCCGGGCGCGCCGCGCCGACGCCCGCGACGCGCGCAGGCCCGGGGCCGCGCGGCGCTTCGGCGCCCAGCGCCGCGGAGCCCAGCCGACCGTCGCGGGCCGCTGGTCGCTCACCGGGCCGCTGCTCGAGCCGGCGCCCGCCGCGGGCCAGCAGCAGCGCGTCCTCGCCGAGCTGCTGCTCGAGCGCTACGGGATCCTCACGCGCGAGCAGGTGCTCGCCGAGGGCGTCAGCGGCGGCTTCTCGGCGCTCTACGGCGCGCTGAGCGACCTGGAGACGCTCGGCGTCTGCCGCCGCGGGTACTTCGTCGAGGGGCTCGGCGGCGCGCAGTTCGCCCTGCCCGGCGCCGTCGAGCGCCTGCGCGCCCGTCGCGAGGGGGCCGAGGCCGAGGCGACCGTGCTCGCCGCCACCGACCCCGCCCAGCCCTACGGCGCCGTCCTGAAGTGGCCCGAGCGCCCCGACCAGGACGCGGGCGCCGCGGCGCGCCGTCCGCAGCGCGTCGCCGGCGCGTACGTCGTCCTCGTGGGCGCCGAGCCCGTCGTCTACGTCGAGCGCGGCGGGCGCGGGATCGCCACGCTCGTGGCCGCCGACGACCCGCGGCTGCGACTTGCGCTGGAGGCGCTGACCGCCTTCGTCGAAGGTGGCCGCGCGAAGCTCAAGCTCGGGCTCGAGCGGGTCGACGGCGAGCCGGTCGTCGGCTCGCCCTGGGAGCCGCTGCTCGTCGAGCTCGGCTTCCGCCAGGGCCCGCGCCGGCTGACGCTCAGCGCCTGAGGCGCCGTTCGGCGCGCGAATCGACATCCCGCGGCACGCGGCTCGCTGCTCACCCCCCGGCGACCGCCCGCCGGAACGTCGCGTACGCCACCCGCGTGCGCCCGTCGGGTGCGATCAGCCCCGAATCCCAGCGCGGGGGCGGCTCGCCGCGGAACTGGTAGACGTCGAAGCGCGTGATGCGCGAGTCCAGCCGCGGCGCACGCGCGAGCAGGAAGGCGAGATCGGCGTTCGCCGCGGCGGGAGTCTGTGTGATGCGCCCGTCGTCGCCCGGCTGCCGGCGCCGCACGATCCCGCCCTGCTCGGTGAGCCACACCTCGTCGTCCGCGGGCAGCGCGGCGAGGAACGCGCGCAGCCGCGGGAGCGTCGGGTCGCGTGCGCGGTCCCACGCGTCCTCGTAGGCGTGCCAGCCCCAGACGCGCGGCGCCGGCGAGCCCGCGCCGCGCAGGTAGCCGGCGAGATAGGCCCGGGTCATCCCGCGGTCGGCGAAGTCACCGGCCACGGCCTGGCAGCCGCGCGCCGCGCAGAGCGCCCGTACGACGGCGTACATCCGCCCCGCCGCGACGGGGTCGGTCCGCGT
>JADGPM010000193.1 GCA_017882425.1 Solirubrobacteraceae bacterium | reverse complement strand
TCAGGCCGTGCTGGGCACGCCAGCTGTCGGTCGCGAAGACCCACTCGTGCAGGCGCATGCCGCCGACCCCGATGGGGTCATCGACGCTCTGGTCGGGCCCGGCGACGAAGCCGTCGAGGGAGATCGAGATCTGGCAGGTGACGGAGCTCATGATCGACTCGACGGCCGCGGACCACCGAAATCATCGCTCCGGCTCAGGACGGCCGCAGCACCGACGGCGTCTCCTCGCGCAGGAGGCTGTGGCCGCAGCGCCAGCAGTAGGTGGCACCGCGGCTGTGCACGGCGCCGCAGGAGCGGCACTGCCCGTGGATGCCCTCCTCGGCCGCGGCGAGCAGGCGCTCGACCTCGCCGAGCTCGGCGTCGGCCTCCTGCAGCTCCGCCGCGCGGCGGGCGAGGACGTCGAGCCGGTAGTGGTCGCGCGTGGCCATCTCGTAGGTGAGGCCGCCGAGGTCGAAGGTCAGCGTCGCCACGCGCCTGGCGAGCTCGTGCCGGCGCACACGCAGCGCGTCGAGCGAGGTCGGGTCGGGCGGGAGCGCGCTCATCCGATCGTCTCGAAGCTCGAGCCCCCGCCGGCGGGCTTGTTGTCCTTCGGCGGCAGCTTCCCGCCGCCGGTGGAGATCGGCTTGCCCTGCTTCGCAAGCTTGTCCACCGCCTTCGTGTAGTCCTTGCCCTTGAGGGTCGACAGCTTCTTGACGCTCACCGCACCCGCCGGCGCAGCGGTGCTCGCCGCCTTCGCCGGAGTCTTCGAGGCGCCGGAGCCCCCCGACCCCGAGGAGCCGCCGGAGCTGCTCGTACTCGTCGTCGCGGCGTCCGCCGCGCCGGCGGCGGCCCCGGCCGCCGCTGCGCCCGCGGTGCCCGCCCCGACGACGCGGATCGTCTGGGACTTCGGCGCGGCAGCCTGCCGGGACGTCGCCCAGTGCCCGATCAGCAGCCCGATCAGGAGCGTGCCGAGCAGGATGCCCGCCAGGCCGATCAGCGCGCCGTTCGCGCGCGCCCACCCGCGCAGCCCCGGCTCGCGCGGCGGCGGAGTCTGCCAGGCGCCGGCGGCGTTGAGGTAGGCCGCCTGCGGCTGTGCGTAGGCGACGGGCGCGGGGTTCCAGACCTCGACCGCGGCGCCCGGGGCGCTGGCGACGGGCACGCCGGACGGCCGGCGCTCCAGCTGGGCGTCCTGGGTCAGGACGTCGAGGAACTCGAGACGCGCCTCGTCGCGGCGCGCGCCGCAGTGCAGGCAGTAGCGCTGGTCGCCGGCCAGCGGGGCCCGGCAGCTCGGGCACGGCTCCCCGTCGACCCCGAAGACGGCGGTCAGGGCGTCGTTGGCGCTGATGGCATCGCTCATGTGCTGGCTCCTCAGGAGACGGCGGTCGGGGCGACGGTCAGGGTGACCTTCGCCGCACGCGGGCTGCCGACGAACAGCAGCCGGAAGTGGACGGGCTTGGGGCCGGGTGTGGCCGGCAGCTTGGGGACGAGCGCGCGGCCGGCCGCGACGACGCGGCCCCCGCGCTGGGCGACGGCGAAGATCGGGACGTCGCGCTGGAGCGCGTGCGAGGCGTTGTGCACCGTCCCGGTCAGATAGGTGCCCGCGGCGTCGGTCTCGAAGTGGACCGCGCTGAGCGCGACGTGCGGGACGCGCCGCACAGCGTGCGCGGCGCCGACGCGCGCCTTCACCGACGCGGGTGCCTGCGCGCCCAGCAGCTGGTCGTCGACCCACCACACCGAGCGGCCCGGGGCGATCAGGGCCAGGTGCTGGAGCGAGGGCTGCAGCCCGAGCGTGTCGTTGCGGTAGACCGACCGGCCGTGGGCGTCGCGCACGTCGATCTGCACGGGTACGTCCGCCTGGGCGCGACCGGCGGCGCGCAGCTCGATCGCCGCAGCGCTGCCACCGCCTGATCCGCGCACGATGACCGCGCGGCGGACCTTCACCGCCGGGTTCAGCGCCCGGAGCTCGACGACCTTGCCGCCGGCGATCTGCTCGTGGCCCTGCGCGTCGATGCGCGCGCTGCGCGCCTGGTTGCTCTCACACCCACCGAGCGCCGGGGCCAGCGCGATGGCCGCGAGCGTGCCGGTCACCCGCCTCACCCGAACGCCCCCGCGACGTAGTCGCGCGTGCGCTGCGCCTGCGGCGCCTCGAAGACCTGGTCGACGTCGCCGAGCTCGACGAGATCGCCGAGGTACATGAACGCCACGCGGTCGGCGACGCGGTGGGCCTGGGCGAGGTTGTGCGTGACGATCACGACGGCCAGTTCGCGGCGCAGCTCGCCGATCAGCTCCTCGATCACCGCGGTGGACTTCGGATCCAGCGCCGAGCAGGGCTCGTCCATCAGCAGGACCTCGGGGCGCGTGGCGATCGCACGCGCGATGCACAGCCGCTGCTGCTGGCCGCCGGAGAGGCGAAGCGCGGGGCGATCGAGGTCACCGCCGAGCTCGTCGTAGAGGCCTGCCCGCCGCAGGGCGTCGACCACGGCCGGCTCGAGCTCGCGGCGCCCGGGCCGCTTGCGGTTCTGCACCCGGATCGCGTAGGCGATGTTGTCGAAGATCGACATCGGGAACGGGTTGGGTTGCTGGAAGACCATTGCAACGCGGCGGCGCAGCGCGGTCACCTCGATCTGCTCGACCTCCTGGTCGTCGAGCAGCACGCGGCCGCCGCGTGAGGCGGTCGCGGTGGCCTCGGTCAGCCGGTTGAGCGTGCGCAGCAGCGTCGTCTTGCCGCAGCCCGACGGGCCGATCAGCGCGAGCACCTCGCCCTGGTGGATCGACAGCGAGACCCCCTTCACGACGCGCGCCTCCGCGTAGTTCACGGTCAGCCCCTCGAGGCGCATGCGCTCGGGGCCGCTGCTGCGGTCGCGCACGCGCGCGAACGGCGCAGCGCCGGGCTCGACCGGCAGCGGCGTGCGATCGACGCGCACACGCCGGCGGGGCGGGGGGAGCGACGGCACGTCGTCCTCGAGGAACGGGTCGGCGGGCCCGACCTCGTCGTACATGCTCATACGCCAAGCTCCACGTGTGAGGAGCGCCGGCCGAGGAGGTCGACGGCGCCGTTGATCAGCAGCACGATCACCAGCAGCACGAACGCCGCCGCGTAGGCCTTCTGCGGCGCGTTGCCCTCGCCCGCGGGCGAGTTGGCGTAGACGTAGCTCGTCAGGGTCGAGCCCGTCCCGCGCAGGACGCTGAGCCCGGGGACGTTCCCCTGCGGGTCGATTCGCAGCGAGGCGCCGAGCAGCACGACGACGATCGCCGTGTCGCCGACGATACGGCCCGTCCCGAGCGCGACGCCGGTCGCGATGTTGCGCCGCACCTGCGGCAGCAGGACGGTGCGGATCGTGCAGATCTTCGTCTTGCCCAGCGCCCAGGAGCCCTCGCGCAGGCGCGCCGGCAGCGACGCCAGGCCCTCGCGCGTGGCGGCGAAGACGAGCGGCAGCGCGATCAGCGACATCATCGCCCCGGCGGCGATGAACGAGCGCCCGAAGACGCCGCCGCCCGAGGCGGTGAACGAGATCGGCGCGAACAGGTGCAACTGGAAGACGGCGAGCCCGAAGATCGCGAGGACGATGTCCGGCGTGCCGGCGACCACCTCGATCCCGGACTCGACGAGCCGGGCGAGCGCCGCCGGCCTGCCGTACTCGACGAGCCACACGGCGGTGGCGACGGCGATCGGCGTCGCGATCACGATCCCGATCAGCGTCAGCAGGATCGTCCCGAGGATCGGGTCCAGGATGCCGCCGGTCTCGCTCTGGGCGAGCCCGGGCTCCGGCCGCGAGAAGAGGATGTCCGGTCGTAGGTACTGCAGGCCGCGCACGGCCATGTAGCCGACAATCGCGATCGCGACGACGCAGAGCGCGATCCCTGCCGCCCAGCAGGCGCCGAATGCCAGGCGCTGGCTCCAGCGCCAGTTGCCGACGGTGTCGCCGCGCGGGCGGGGGCGCTGGGGCGCGGGCGCCAGGACGGCCGGCGCCCGCGTGAGCTGCGTGGCCATCAGACGCGCATCCCCTGGCGGCGCAGCGGGAGCTTGGCGATGTACCCCGCGACCGACAGCACGAGGCTGGCGAACAGCAGCAGCGCCGCGAAGAGGTAGACGCTCGAGCGCACCGCGGGCGCGTTGATCCCGTCGACGTTCTCGATCATCGCCGCGGCCAGCGTCCGGATCGGCTCGAAGATGTACGTGATCCCGTCGAGGAAGTTCGGCGAGAAGCCGCGCGAGCCGGAGACCATCGAGATCATCACGGCCTCCCCGAGCGCACGCGCGCCGGCGAGCACGGCGGCGGCGATCATCGCCGGGCGCGCGGCGCGCACCGACACGCCCCAGATCGCCTCCCAGCGGTTCGCGCCCAGCGCCGCGGCGCCTTCGGTCCACCCCGTCGGGATGGAGCGCAGCGCATCGACGATGATCGCGATCATGATCGGCGTGACCATGATCGTCAGCACGACGCAGGCGACCAGGACGCCCGTCCCGTCGAGCTGCACGACGTGCTCGACCGAGCGCTTGCGGTCGATCGAGATCAGGTGGTTGCCGACGAACGGGACGATCAGCAGGATGCCGATCAGCCCGTAGATCACCGACGGCACCGCCGCCAGCAGGCGCACGGCGGGGATGACCGCGGCGCGCAGGCGCGGCGGCGCGAACTCGACGATGAAGACGGCGGCGAACGTCGAGAAGACGAGGCCGACGCTGACGGCGAACACCGTCGTCAGGAGCGTGCCGTAGATCAGCGGCCACGCGCGCAGGTGGTAGGCCGACGCCGGCGGGTGCTGCGAGGTCACGAGCATCCCCGACAGCTGCTTGTCGACGCTGCCGC
>JADGPM010000192.1 GCA_017882425.1 Solirubrobacteraceae bacterium | reverse complement strand
GTCGAGTGCCTCAGCCTCGCGGACCTCCCCGATGATGATCCGGCTCGGCCGCATCCGCAGCGCCTCCTTGACCAGCCGGCGCAACGGAATCTCCCCCGTTCCCTCGAGGCTGGGTTGGCGACACTGCATCGCGACGACATCGCGATGAGAGGTCTTGAGCTCGAACACCTCCTCACACGTGACGATCCGCTCACGAGGCGGGATCGAGCCCGCGAGCGCGTTGAGCATCGTTGTCTTGCCGCTCTGGGTGGCGCCCGAGACGAGGATGTTGAGACCCGCGCGCACCGACGCGTCGAGGAAGGTCGCGGCTCCTTCGGTGAGCGAGCCGAGCGCGACCAGGTCGCGCAGATGGGTTGCGCGGACGACGTACTTGCGGATGTTGATCGCCCAGTGCCGGCGGGTTACGTCGGGGATCACGACATGGAGCCGCTCGCCGCCGGGCATCGAAGCGTCGACGAACGGGCTCGAAAGATCAAGCCGGCGTCCGGAGATCTTCAACATCTGCTCGACCAGATCACGGACCTGTGACCCGGTCAGCAGCGTGGTCGTCAGCTCCGGCTCGCCGTTACGCGCGACGAAGACCTCAGTGGGCGAGTTGATCCAGATCTCCTCGATCTCGTCGTCGTCGAGCAGGACCTGCAGCGGGCCGAAGCCAGCAACGGCGGCGACGACGGCGTGCGCGACAGCTGCCGGGTCGGCGAGCGCTGGGACGGCGCCATGGAGCGACCGCTCGTCGTAATCGGCGATGGCGTCGTCGACCAGCGCGCGGATGCCTTCGACGTCACGCAGTGGGTCCAGACCACGCCGCCGGATGAGTTCGCGCACCTCGCCTTCGAGGATCGCCACGCCCTCCATCACGTCTCCCCTGCTCTGGATTCGATCGCCACGACGCAGGCCAAGTGGCGGGTGGCGCCACCAGAGACTAGGACAAACCGGACGGCCCGCGCAGGCCTTTGTGGACAAACGCGATCATGAAACGCGTCACGACCACGGCGGATCTGCGCCGGGTGGCCCCGCAGCAGGCGGCCACACCCGCCCCGTCGGCGTCGTCCAGGTGAACTCCCCCGGCTCCGGCTGTTCGAGCCGCCAACCGGCATGCGTCTTGAGCAGGTGGTGGTGCCGGCACAGCGTTCCGAGGTTGCGGGGCGCCGTCTCGCCACCCTGCTCGAACGGCACGGTGTGGTCGAGGTCGCAGTACTGCGCGCGAGCGCCGCAGGTAGGCATGACACAGGTCCCATCACGCGCCCGGACCAGGTCGGCAAGCTCGGCCGGAGGGCGATACGAGCGTCGACCGAATTCGAGCACCCGCCCCGAGGCGGGATCGGTGAGCAGTCGCCGCCAGGTGCTCTGCGGGTCTGCCGCGATCCGACGCGCCTCCTCGGCGGCGATCGCGCCGTAGCCCTCAAGGGTCGCCGCGACAGACTCGTCGCCGAGCAGCACCGAGATCGGGACGGTGACCCGGATGCTCGGGCCACGGCCGACCGTCGCTCTCTTGAACCCAGCTCCGCCGCCGGCGGCCCCGATCGCCGAGCCGTGGGCGCCTCCCGCCAGAAGAGCGACGAACGTGTCGGCGCGAAGCTGGTCGATCGTCCGCCCGTCGCCGGAGACCCGAGCAGTGCGCGCCGCGTCGTTCAGTGCGGTGTCGACTGCCACGGCGTCGGTGGCGGGCAGCACCGCGTAGATCCCGGCCATCCCGTCCGGAAGGACTCGCGGCCGGCAAACCCGCCGCTCCTCCGCTGCTGCCGCGTGCCGGTGCGCGGCGTCCACCGGGTCACACTCGATCAGCGCCCGCTGGACGTCCGCGCTCAGCTGTCCCGGAGTGCGCTCGGGCGCGATCGGGAGGACCCGGTCCTGGACCTCGAGCGCGACCGGGATGGCCACCCGCGCGAGCCCGTCGACGACGGCTCGGGCCTTCGCCTCGTCGATGAGGCCGTGCCGCAATGCGTCGCCCGTCTCAGCGAGGTGGCGGTCGAAGGCCTGTGCCATCCGCACCATGGCCTCTCCGCGGTGCCGTGAAGTGCGCAGCCGCAGCGCGATCTCGTCCCCGGCGATCCCGAGCTCGCGCTGCCGCGCCGAGACGTTTGCCGCAGCCGGCCACACCGGGTTCATCGACGGCCGCCCGGCCAGCTCCGCCACCGCGTCGAGCTGGCGCGCCCGGGCCCAGGACGCGACGCGCCCCCACGCGGCCACGAGCTCCAGGACGGCGTCGTCCGTGAGACCTTCGGGCGAGACCGCATCCAGCGAGCGGACGAGGTCGGGGTCCGGCGCCAGATCTGCGAGCCCGGCGAGATGCCCCACCGAACCCTGAGCCTCCTTCGTAGTCACCGCTGCCACGCCCCCGACGGCGGTGGCGGCGCCGGTCGTCGAGCCGCAGGCGCGCGCCGGCGCACCCGGTCCCGCCGGGTGGAAGGCCGTGTGCGTCGGCGCACTATCGAACATGTGTTCGAGTCTATCGGCAACTACCGACGGGAACCAGGCCAAACCCGGACACAGTGGACGCACGCAGTCGAAGCTGCCTGTGGACGCCCGCCGAAGCCCTGCGGCCCGGCCGAGCCCCGCTTCGAGCCAACCTCACGACCCCCACCGTCCGCCCGCAGCATCTAGCCTGACTCCGTGACGGACGACATCGCGCGCCTCGAGGACGAGATCCTCGGTGGTTCGCGCACGCTCTCGCTCCGCGACCTGGCGGAGCGGGTCGGTGTCGACGTCGCCGAGGCCCAGGCGTTCTGGCGTGCGATGGGCTTCCCGGGCACCGGCCCGGACACAGCCGTCTTCACCGAGGACGACGCCGCGGCCCTGCAGCGGTTCGTCGAGCT
>JADGPM010000022.1 GCA_017882425.1 Solirubrobacteraceae bacterium | reverse complement strand
TGGGCGATCCAGGATTCGAACCTGGGACCTCTTCCTTATCAGAGAAGCGCTCTAACCGACTGAGCTAATCGCCCGCGGCGGGACAGTCTAGAAGGTTGATTCGGACCCCGCCCCGTCGCCCGGCTACGCACCCGCGGCGATGCGGCGGGCGAGCGCCGCCGCGTCGTCCTCGCCGTCGACGATCAGCTCGACCTTGTAGCCGGTGCCGCGGGGCCGCACGCGCACCTCGCGGCCCAGGACCGCTCCGAGGCGCTCGGCGATCGCGTCGCAGGCGGCGACCTGATCCGGGTGCAGGGCCGCGGCACGGCGCGGGGCGCCGCCATCGCGGGCCGCGGCGTTGGCCTGCCGCGCGCGATCCTCCAGCACCCGCACCGACCAGCCTCCGGCGACGGCGTCGCGAGCGAGCGAGCGACGGGTCGCATGGTTCTCGGCGAGCAGCAGCGCACGGCCGTGGCCCTCGCTCAGCTCCCCGCGCTCGAGGCGCTCGAGGACGTCGTCGGGCAGGTCGAGGATCCGCAGGAGGTTCGAGACGGCGACGCGACTGCGTCCGACGCGCCGCCCGACCTCCTCACGCGTCAGCCCCAGCTCCTCGACGAGGGCGGCGACGGCGCGTGCCTCCTCGACCGGGTTGAGGTCCTCGCGGGCCATGTTCTCGACGATCGCCGCCTCGAGCGACTGGGCGTCATCGCGGCGCTCGACGATGGCGGGCACGACGTCCAACCCGGCGAGCTGGGCCGCTCGCCAGCGGCGCTCGCCGGCGACCAGCTCGTAGCGCGCGCCGGGGAGCGGGCGGACGAGGATCGGCTGCAGCACCCCGCGCTCGGCGAGCGAGCCGGCCAGCGAGGCGAGCGCGGCTTCGTCGAAGCGCTTGCGCGGCTGGTTCGGGTTCGGGGCGATCAGCTCGATCGCGACGTCACGCAGCTCCGGACGATCGCCATGCTGGCCGGACACCTGCAGGATCGCCGCGAGCCCGCGGCCCATGCCGCGCTCAGCCACGGGCGGCCACCTCCTTGGCAAGCTCGAAGTACGCGTCCGCCCCCGCGCAGTGCGGATCGTGGTGGATCACCGGCCGGCCGAAGCTCGGCGCCTCGCCGATGCGCACGTTCCGCGGGATGACGGTGTCGAAGACGAGGTCGGGGAAGTGCTCGCGCACCTCGCGCTCCACATCGCGGCCGAGACGCGTGCGGCCGTCGTGCATCGTCAGGAGCATCCCGGCGACGGACAGACGTGGATTCAGCTCCCGCTGGACGAGGGCCAGCGTGTCGAGCAGGCCGGCGAGGCCCTCGAGCGCGAAGTACTCCGTCTGGACCGGCACGATCACGCGATCCGCCGCGACGAGCGCGTTGATCGTCAGCGGGCCGAGCGACGGCGGGCAGTCGAGCAGGACGTAGGCGGCCTCGTCGCGCAGGCCCTGGAGCGCATCGCGCAGCCGGACCTCGGACCCGGGCTCACGCGGGAGCTCGACGTTCGCGGCGGCGAGGTCGGGGTGGGCCGGCAGCAGACGCAGGCCCGGGACGTCCGTGGCGACGAGCGCGGCGCGCGCCTCGACGCTGCCGGCGAGCACGTCGTAGACGTTCGGCGTGGAGTCCTTGGGGCAGCCGAGGCCGACCGTGGCGTTCGCCTGCGGGTCGACGTCCACGAGGATCGTCGCGTAGCCGGCTTCGGCGATGCATGCCGCGACGTTGACGGCGGTGGTCGTCTTGCCGACCCCGCCCTTCTGGTTCGCGATGGCGTAGATCGTGCCCATCCGTCCTTGAAACTAGCGGCGCGGGCGGTCGGAGGCGGGTGCAGGGCCGACGCCGAACGTTCGGGGTCGAACGTTCTTCAGCCTCGACCTGAGGCTCCGAGTGGCCTTTTGCGGGCCATTCCTGCTCGCCGAGGATACCGGGGTGGCGTCGACCCAACCTTCAGGCTGACGTACAGATGGCGCGCGGTGGTCCCGGGGACGAGGTCCGCGGGCACCGGCACGGCGTCCGGCGGCGTGAGCCCGAGTTGCTGAGCGGCCAGGGTCCCGGCGGCCTCTTCCGCGATGTCCCGGCGGCCCTTCCAGGCGACGACGGCCCCGCCGGGCCGCAGCAGCGGCGCCGCGTACTCGAGCACGACCGGCAGCGCGGCCAGCGCGCGGGCTGTGACGAGATCCACGGATTCGCGACCAGCCGCCCAGTCCTCGACGCGATCATCGACGACGACGACGTTCACGAGCCCCAGGTCGTCGGCGACGCGGCGCAGGAACGCGGCCTTCTTCCCCACGCTCTCGACGAGCACGACGCGTGCATCGGGCCGCGCGATGGCGAGGACGATGCCGGGGAAGCCGCCGCCGGAACCCAGGTCGGCCAGGTCGGCCGCGTCGCGGACGACGGACAGCGCGAGCCCGGCCAGCGAGTCGGCGAGGTGCACGTCGACCGCACGCCGCGGCTCCCGGACGCTCGTCAGCGCGATCGGCTCCCGGGCCACGCGGTCGAGCAACTGCTCGAAGGCCGGCGCCATGGCCGGCGGCAGCTCGAAGCGGGCGCAGAGGTCGGCGATGCGGGCAGAGACCTCGGACACGCCCCGAGCCTAGACGGAACCGGGGCGTTCCACGTGAAACGCCAGGGCTCGCGTTCCACGTGAAACGTCGATCACGGGAGGTGCGAAGGGTGCGGGGCCCCGTCACCTCGCGGGCGGGCGGACTACGACGCTGCAGGCGAGATGACGAGGTGCCGCTCGGGCTCCTCGCCTTCGCTGTGCGTGTCGACATCGACGCGATCGCGCAGATGCTCGTGCACGATCTTCCGCTCGCTGGCCGTCATCGCGTCGAGTGCGACGGGCCTGCCGAAGCGCAGCGCCTCGTCGGCGGCATCGGCCGCCTGGCCCTCGAGCGCTTCGCGGCGCCGGGCCCGATAGCCCTCCGCATCGATCACGACGCGGCGGCGCGGACCGTCCCCGTCACGCAGCACGATCCGCGTCGCAAGGTGCTGCACGGCATCGATCGTCTGCCCATGATGGCCGATGAACAGGCCCATCTGCTCGCCGTGCACGGTGCCGGTGAGCGTCTCGCCGTCGTCCGAGACCTCGATCTCGCCGACGATGCCAAGTGCGGCCACGACGCGCTCCAGGAGCTCGCGGACCCGCGCCTCGAGGTTCTCCTCAGCCGGCATCAGCGACGGCGCCCGGAGCGCTTCTTCTTCTTGCGCGGAGACGGGGGCGGCGGGCCGGCGGCGACCGGTGCCTTCGGCTCACCCTTCGCGCTCTTGCCGGCGCCGTTGGTACTCGCGGCGCCCTTCGCGTCCGTGCCGCCCTTCGGCGATGAGTCCTCGCTCTTCGCGCTGCGCTTCGGCGGCGCCACCGCGGCGCTCGCCGTCACACCACCGTTGCCGCCCAGGAATGCCGGCAGCTGCCCGGTCGATCTGCGGATGAAGTACTGCTGACCGACGGTCCAGAGGTTCGTCGTGATCCAGTAGACGAGCAGACCGGCCGGGAAGCCCTTGATGAAGAGGACGAAGACGAACGGCAGGCCGATCATCAGGTACCGCTGGTTCTTGTCCGCCGTGACCGACATCAGGATGCTCGAGAGCAGCTGCGAGCCGATGTAGAGCACGAGCAGCACGACCAGCACGCCGCCGGTCGCCGGCGCCGTCAGGTCCGGGATGAAGAGGAACTTCGCCGAGCCGGGGACCACGGCGTCGCAATACGTGGTCGCCAGCGTCGTGTGCTGCTGGGCCGCGACCTTGAGGATGTCCACCTTCGGGCCGCAGATGTCGACCTTGAGGTCGGTCCGCAGCATGTAGAAGAGGCTGATGAAGACCGGGATCTGCAGGACCAGGGGCAGGCACGACCCGAACGGGTTGACCTTGTTCTCCTGGTAGAACGCCATCATCTCCTGATTCAGGCGCTGCTTGTCGTCCTTGTACTTGGCCTGCAGGGCCTTGATCTGGGGCTGCAGCGTCTGCAGCGCCTGCATCGAGCGGAACTGCTTGATCGTCAGCGGCAACATCAGCGTTCGCACGACGATCGTGAGGGCGATGATCGACCCGCCCCAGCCGAAGCCGATCGAGTGGAAGAGCTGGATCACCCAGTCGAACGCTGCGATCAGCGGACTGAAGATGTCCTGGATGATGTTGGCGCCAACGAACGGCATGGATCAGCGTGCGGGGTGAGAGTCCGGGGCGGGGCGGGAAGGGGAGCGGAACAGGCGCTGATCGTCGACGGGATCGAACCCGCCGTGGCTGAAGGGGTTGCAGCGCAGGACGCGCCAGACCGCCAGCACCAGACCGCGCAGTATGCCGTACCGGCCGATCGCCTGCGCGGCATAGGCGGAGCACGTCGGCTCGTACTTGCAGCGACGCGGCAGGGCCGGGGAGATCAGGCGCTGGTAGGCGACGATCGGCGCGGTGGCGATCCGTCGCGCGGCGGCGCTCATGCGGGCGCTCCGCCTTCGAGCCGTGCGGTGAGTTCGCCGAGAGCGTCCTGCATGCCCTCCAGCCCGCGGCCCTCTGCGAGCTCCAGAGCATCGGGGCGCGCGACCACGACGATGTCGACGTCGAGCGGCAGGCTCGGCGAGATCGTCACGAATGCCTCTCTGAGCAGGCGCTTCACGAGATTGCGTTCCACTGCGCCGCCCACCTTGCGCGAGACGCTGAGTCCCAGGCGCGGGCCTTCGGTGAGCTCCCCGGCGTCCGTACGCGGGAACGCGTGCAGGACGAGGTATCGATTCCCGAACGATCGGCCCTGCCGGTAGACCCGCTCGAACTCCGCACTGCGCGACAACCGCCCACGCTTGGGGCGCCGCCGGGAGGCGCGGAGGTGCTGGTCCACCGTCAGACGGTCAGCCGCTTGCGGCCCTTGGTGCGGCGACGCTTGAGGACGGCACGGCCGGCACGTGTGCTCATGCGCTCACGGAAACCGTGCGTGCGTGCGCGCTTGCGCTTCTTGGGCTGGTAGGTGCGCTTCATGACAGTGACCGGTCGTTCGGGAACGAGGATGATAGCCGCCCGCGGCCTCCGTGAGGCTCATCCCCCGCCGCGTGACGCAATTCCTGCGAAATTGCGAAGTCCGCCGACGGGGCGATCCGCTCGGGCGAGGCACGCCGCGAGGCCTCTGCTAGCGTGCCGAATCGGCCCCCCGGGGCCGCCCTCTCCCATGTTCTCCGCCGGCTCCGCACGGGGCCGCGCACGCTCCTGCCCTTGACCCCGGATACGGCCGACAGCACCTGGAAGCGCATCGCCGCCGACCTGCGCGAGGCGGTCGGCCCCTCGATGTTCGACATCTGGCTTGCGCCGCTGCGCGTGGCCCGGCTGGACGAGGAGGAGCTCCTGCTGGAGGCGCCGCAGGACACGCGCGCGTGGGTGGCCGAACGCTTCGGGCGCGTCCTCCAGGCGAGCGCCGCCGCCGTGCTGGGCCCACAGGTCATCGTCAGCGTGGTCGGCGTCGGCGGGGACCTCCCGTCCGCGCATGCCGGCGACCGTGCCGACCGCCGGCCCTCCCGTGCACACCCCGGCGGGGCGTCGCCGGCACAGCGCGAGGGCGCACCGCTGAACCCCAAGTACATCTTCGACCAGTTCGTCATCGGCACAGGCAACCGCTTTGCCCACGGCGCCGCCCTGGCCGTCGCTGAGAATCCCGGGACGGCCTACAACCCGCTGTTCCTCTGCGGGCCCCCGGGCGTCGGCAAGACCCACCTGCTGCATTCGATCGGCAACTACCTCGTGCGCTACGCGCCCGGCCTGCGCGTGCGCGTCACCACCGCCGAGGTGTTCGCCAACGAGTTCATCGCGGCCCTGCGCGCCGGCGGGATCGACGCCTTCAAGACGCGCTATCGCGAGAACGACGTCCTCCTGATCGACGACGTGCAGTTCCTCATGGCCAAGGCGAAGACCGAGGAGGAGTTCTTCCACACGTTCAACGCGCTGCGTGACTCCGGTGCGCAGATCGTCCTGACCTCCGACCGTCCACCGCGCGACCTCGAGCACCTCGAGGACCGCCTGCGCGACCGCTTCGAGGCCGGGCTGATCGCCGACGTGCGCGAACCCGACCTGGCCACCCGCCTGACCGCGCTGCAGAAACGCGCGGCGCTCGATGGCATCACGGTCCACGACGATGAGGTCCTGAGCCTCATCGCCGCCCGCGTCACGACGAACCTGCGCGCACTGGAGGGCGCGCTGATCCGCGTCGTCGCGTTCGCCTCGCTCAGCGGGCGTCCGCTGACGCCGGAGCTCGCCGCCGAGGTCCTCGACGGCCTCTTCCCCGAGCGGGGGGGACGGCGCCCGGGCACCCGTCGCATCACCATCGCCGAGGTCCAGGCGGCGACCTGCCTGGCCTTCGGCATCACGCGCGAGGAGCTCCTCTCCACCAGTCGCGCGGCGCGCCTGGCCTGGCCCCGCCAGATCGCCATGTACCTCGCGCGCGAGCACACCGACGCCAGCCTCCCGTCGATCGGCGTCCAGTTCGGCGGGCGCAACCACACAACGGTGCTGCACGCGTGCAAGCGTGCCTCGCAGCGCATCGCGCAGGATCCCGAGGCCTCGTCGATCGTCCAGGACCTGACGCAGCGCCTGTTCACAGGTCAGGCCGGCGAGGGCGCCGACCGCCGGGACTGACAGACTCCGTGCGTTCAACAGTCATCCCTGTGCACAGCGACACCGCATCGTCCAGGGGATTCGCGACCTGTCGACATATCGACACCCCTATGACGTCTGACTCTTTTCTGAGGTACTCATCGTGAAGATCTCCACCTCCACTGCCGCCCTGCTGAGCGATCTCCAGACGGTCGCACGCGTCGCCTCGACCCGCAGCGCGATCCAGGCGCTGTCCGGCGTGCAGATCTCCGCGACCGATGCGGGCGTCGAGCTCCGTGCCACGGACATGGAGATCGGCCTGCGGATGCCGCTGGCCGCCGAGGTCACCCGGCCGGGCGAGGCGGTCCTGCCCGCGCGGCTGCTGCTTGAGGTCGTCCGCCAGCTGCCGGGCGACCAGGTCACGCTCGAGCTGCGTCCGGAGAACCAGGACGTCGAGCTCGTCGCCGGCACCGCGAGCTTCCACCTGCGCACGCTGCGCGCCGAGGACTTTCCGGTGCTGCCCGAGCCCGGCGGCGACACCACCGTCGCGATGCCGTCCCGCGCGTTCGTGGAGACCGTGACGCGCGTGGCCCGCTCGGCCTCGCGCGACGAGACGCGGCCGATCCTGACCGGCATCCTGGTCTCGGCCACGGGCAGCGAGCTGCGAATGGTCGCCACGGACTCTTACCGGCTCAGCGTCAAGGAGACGACGCTCGATGCGCCGCTGGCCGAGGGCTTCGAGGCCAACGTCCCGGCGCGCGCACTCGAGGAGCTGAGCCGGCTCGTCACCCCGGAGACCGAGACGATCTCCGTCGGCGTGCGCGCCAACCAGGTCGTCTTCAGCGTCGGTGCGAGCGCGCTGTCCTCGCGCCTGATCGACGGACAGTTCCCGAACTACCGTCAGCTGCTCCCCGAGACGTTCGAGCACGAACTGACGATGAGCTCCGACGAGCTCCTGGCCGTGGCGCGCCGGATCGCGCTGATGGCCCAGAAGAATGCGCCGCTGCGGCTCTCGTTCACCGAGGGCGAGCTGCGGATCTCGGCACAGACGCCCGACGTCGGCGAGGCGAGCGACACGCTGCCCGTGCCGTTCGCGGGCGAACCGTTCGAGATCGGATTCAACCCCGAGTTCCTCGTCGCCGGCCTGGAGAGCGCCGGGGGCCAGGACGTCGTCCTGAAGCTCATCAGCCCGCTGCGCCCGGGTCTGATCGAGTCGGCCGACGGCAGCGGCTTCCTATACCTCATCATGCCCATTCGCCTGAACGTCTGATGGCCGTCGTCCGGCGCCTGCGGCTGCGCGACTTCCGCGTCTATGCCGGCGCGGACGTCGAACTGGGCGCGGGCCTGACGGTCGTGCACGGCTCCAACGGGGCCGGCAAGACGAATCTCCTCGAAGGGCTGTACTTCGCCTGCACCGGTCGTTCGTGCCGCACCTCGAACGACCGCGAACTGGTGCGCTTCGGCGCCTCCGCGACGCGCGTGGAGGCTGACATCGAGGCGCAGGACGGCACACACCGTCTCGCGGTCGGCTACGCACCGGGGGAGCCCAAGCGCTTCACGGCCGACGGCGCGCCGGTGGAGCGGCTGCTCGACGTGCCGTTCCGGCCGCTGGTGAGCGTGTTCCTGCCCGACCGCCTCGACCTGATCAAGGGTCCGCCGGCGCTGCGCCGCGCACACCTCGACCAGTTCGTCACGGGGCTGTGGCCGGCACGGGCGGCCGCTCGCCGGGACTACGCGCAGGCGCTGGCCCAGCGCAACGCGCTGCTCCCCCGCGTGCGGTCCGGCGCGGTCACGCGCTCGGCGCTCGGGACGTGGGACCTGGAGGTCGGCCGTCACGCGATCGCCATTCGCGCGGACCGCGAGCGTGCGATCGCGCTCGTGGCGGACGGCGCGGCGGCCCTGGCCGAGGACCTCGGGCTGGCGGGCGCGACCGAGCTGCGCTATCGCCCGCGGTCGAAGGCGCTGACGCCGGAAGAGTTCGCGACCGAGCTGTCCGAGCGTCTGGACAGCGACCTCGAGCGGGGGTTCACCGGGCACGGGCCGCATCGCGACGACCTCGCCCTGATCCGCGCCGGCCGCGATCTGCGCATCTACGGCTCGCAGGGTGAGCAGCGCCTCGGGCTGCTGGCGCTGCTGCTCGCCGAGCGCGAGGCGCTGGAGCGCGAGCGCGGCGCCCCGCCGTTGCTGCTGCTCGACGACGTCATGAGCGAGCTCGACGCAGGGCGTCGTGGGCGCCTCATCGAGCGCGTCACCGCGAGCGGGCAGGTGGTCGTCACCACCACGGACCTCGGGCACGTCCCGGGTGCCGGCGCGCACGGCGTACGGCGCCTGTCGGTCGAGCACGGCGTCGTGCGTGAGGAGCTCAGGGCGGCGTGAGG
>JADGPM010000191.1 GCA_017882425.1 Solirubrobacteraceae bacterium | reverse complement strand
GGCGGGCTCGACGCGCAGACGGTGTACGCGGACTAGTGCCGGAGCGTCGCGCTCACGAGCACCTCGACCTCATCCACGACCTTGAGCGTGCCGAACAGCGTCGAGTACGGCTTCATGCCCCAGTCGGACTGCCTGACGACGGCGCTGCCGGTGAGCGTCCCGTCCTCGCCGGCGACCAGTTCGAAGGCGATCGGGTGATGCGCGCCGTGCAGCTCGAGGTCGCCCTCGACGTGCAGCCTGCCCGGTCCGTCGCCGGCGCCGACCGCGGTCGAGCGGAAGGCGATGGGCGTGCCCTCGAGCACCTCGTCGTCGATCGACTGCTCGATGCTCGCCTTGTCGTCGTCGCCCAGCGCACCCATGCCGCCGCTGCCCTCGACGACACGCAGCGAGCGCGAGTCCGCGGTCAGCTCGATCGCGGTGTCCGCGGGCTCGGCGCCCACCGTCAGGCTCGCCGTCCATGCCGTCACCTCGATGACGAGATTGTGGCCGGCCTTCGACGCGGCGCCCGTCTTGCCGGTCTTCACCGTGAGCGTCGCGAGATCCGGACCCAGCGTGTACGTGCCCGCGGCGATGGCCATGGGAAGACCCTATGCGACCGACGCAGCACATCAAGGACCGACAGGAGAAGACCACATGGTTGAACTCGACCACTCGTTCTCGACCGGCAAGCCGACCGACTACAACTGGGCGGCGATCACCGACCTCGAGCGCGTGATCCCGTGCGTCGAGGGCGGCCGCGTGATCGAGCCGACCGGCCCGGGGAGCGTCAAGGCCGAGATCGTGGTGCGCATGGGCGCGATGTCGATGACGTTCACCGGGACGGTGGAGGTCGCCGAGGAGGACGAGGCCGCTCACCGGGCGCTGCTGAGGATCAAGTCCCGCGAGAAGGGCGGGCAGGGCTACGCGAACGCGGACGTCGTGTTCACGCTCGACGGCGACGGCGGCGGGACCGTGCACACCGCCGCGCAGATCAGCGGCAAGGCGGCGTCGATGGGCGAGGGCGTGGTCATCACGGTGCTCGACGCGCTGATCAAGGACTTCACCGAGAAGCTGGCGACGATTTGACGTCACGGACGATGCGCCGCATCCGCGAGGGCGAGGTGCCCTTCGCCGCCGGGACCGCCGTCCAGGAGGATCCCGGCCGGCCCGTCTTCCGCGGCAACGGGCCGGACGACTACGTCTGCGTGGAGTGCGGCAACGTGCTCGCGTCGTCGATGGACCCCGACTACATGACGAAGAAGGTCCGGATCCGCTGCGGGCGCTGCCGGACCGTCAACGTGGCGGTCACCGAGGAGGCGTCTTGACGCGGTTTGCGCGGGAGGCCATAGTCGAAGCGATGGCCATCGACGGAGCGACGGCGCCATGATCACGAGCGAACTCGCAGACCGCGCCGAGCAGCTGCGCGCCGCCCGCGAGCCGTTCGTCCATGCGACGGTCGTGCGCGCGCTGAGCCCGACGAGCGTGCGGCCGGGCGACGCCGCGCTCGTCCTGGGCGACGGGACGATCGAGGGCTTCGTCGGCGGCGCCTGCGCGCAGACGTCCGTGCGCCTGCACGCCATCCGTGCGCTGGAGACCGGCGCGGCGGTGCTGCTGCGGCTCGAGCCGGGCGCCGCGCCGCAGGAGGGCGCCGCCGAGGCGCAGGCCGGCGTCGTCGTGGCGCACAACCCGTGCCTGAGCGGTGGCTCGCTGGACATCTTCCTGGACCCGCAGCTCCCGGCGCTGCGCATCGTCATCGCGGGCGACACGCCGACCGCCCGCGCACTCGAGGACGTCGCGCGCGCCGCCGGCTACAACGTCGTCCGCGGCGACGCGGCCGCGATCGAGCCGCGGGCGACCGACGCGGCGCTGATCGTGGCCTCGCACGGCAACGACGAGGAGGCCGCGCTGACGGCTGCCCTGCAGGCCGGCGTCGGCTACGTCGCGCTGGTCGCCAGCCCGGTGCGCGGGGCCGCGGTCCTCGAGTCGCTCGACGTCTCCGAAGACCTGCGCAGCGCGGTGCACTCGCCCGCGGGCCTGGCGATCGGCGCGCGCGCTCCCGCGGAGATCGCCATCGCGATCCTCGGCGAGCTCGTCGCGGCGCGCGTCGCCAACCCGCTGGGCCAGGCCGCCGAGGCACCCGGCGCGGCGCAGCCGCCCGCTGCCCCGCCGTCGATCGCGATCGACCCCATCTGCGGGATGGAGGTCGTCGCCAGCGACGCGAGCATCCACCTCGACGCCGACGGCGAGCGGATCTACTTCTGTCGCGAGGGCTGCCGCGCGACCTACCTCGAGCGCCGGGCAGAAGATGTCGCCGCGCGGTAGCGAGCGGGTCACCGGGCTCGTCCTGGCCGCCGGCGGCTCCAAGCGCCTGGGGCAGCCCAAGCAGCTGCTGCCCTACGGCGGGGCCACGCTGCTCGACCACGCGCTCGGCACCGCGCGCGCGTGCGACTTCGACCAGCTCGTCTGCGTGCTCGGCGGCGGCGCGGAGCCGATCCGCGAGGCGGTCGACCTGACGGGCGCCGAGGTCGTCGTGAACGACCAGTTCGGTGCGGGGTGCTCGTCGTCGATCGCCGCCGCGCTCGGCGCCGTCGACCCGCGGGCGCAGGTGCTCGTGCTGCTGCTCGCCGACCAGCCGGGGGTGACGCCCGCGACGGTTGCGACGCTGCTCGCGGGGCGCGGCGACGCGGCGCTCGCGGCGTGCCGCTACGACGACGGGCGGGGGCATCCGCTCGCGTTCGCGCGCCGGACGTTCGACGAGCTGGGCACCCTGCACGGCGACAAGGCCGTCTGGAAGCTGCTCGACCGTCGCGCGGACGAGGTCGTCGACGTGCCGGTCGAGGGGCCGATCCCGCTCGACGTCGACACGTGGGAGGACTACCACGCCGTGCTGGCCGCCAGGAGCGCCGCGTGACGACGGTGCTCGACACGATCGACGGCTGGGCCGGCCGCGGCGATCGGGTCGCGCTCGCGACCGTCGTCGAGACGAAGCTCTCGGCGCCCCAGCCCGCCGGCACCAAGATGGCGCTGAACGAGGGCGGCGACGTCGTGGGCGCGGTATCGGGAGGCTGTGTCGAGGGTGCGGTCGTCGAGGTGGCCGAGCTCCTCCTGGGAGGGGCGGCGCCCCCGCGGCTGCTGCACTACGGCATCGCCGACGCCGAGGCGTGGGACGTCGGCCTGCCGTGCGGCGGAGAGATCTCGATCTGGGTGGAGGCCTACGACCCGCAGGGTCTGCAGGCGAGGTTCACGGCGCTCGCGCGCGGCGGGAAGCGGGCGGTCCTCGTCACGGCGCTGGAAGGGGTCCCCGAGCCCGGCGCGAAGCTGCTCGTCAGCGCCGATGCGCAGGCGCAGGGGACGCTCGGCGACGCCGCGCTCGACGCGCTCGCCCTCGCGCTCGCCGGCGACGCCCTGTGGTCCGAGCGCAGCGAGCTGCACCGCCAGGACGACGGCGTGGTCCTGTTCGTCGACGCGGCCGCGCCCCCATCGCGCCTGATCGTCGTCGGCGCCGTCGACTTCGCCGCTCAGCTCACCGCGCTCGCCCGGGTCATGGAATGGCGGGCGTTCGTCGTCGACCCGCGCTCGCGTTTCGCGACGGCGGAGCGGTTCCCCGCCGCCGAGCGCGTGATCGCGGCGTGGCCGGGCGCAGCGTTCGCCCAGCTGGAGGCGATCGACCGCGCGACCGCGATCTGCGTCCTGACCCACGACCCCAAGCTCGACGATGCGGCGCTGATCGCGGCCCTGGCATCGGACGCCGGGTACATCGGCGCCCTGGGCAGCCGGCGCGCGCAGGAGCAGCGCCGTTCGCGGCTGCTGGAGGCCGGCGTGGGCACCGCCCAGCTCGAGCGGATCGCCGCGCCGATCGGCCTCGACCTCGGGGGCCGCACGGCCTCGGAGACGGCGCTCTCGATCATGGCGGAGATCATCGCCCTGCGGCACGGGCGCGCGGGCGGGCGGCTGGTCGAGGCCCGCGGACGCATCCATGAGGGCGTGGCCCCGTGATCTTCGCGCACATCGCCGGCATCCCCGTCGAGGAGACGCTGCTGAGCTTCGGGCCGCTCGGCCTGGCGGGGGCCGGCATGGTGGCCTTCGCGGCCCGCGGACGCCTGCGCTCCCTGCGCGGCCGCGTCGCCGCAGCCGGGCGCCGCGTCGCGCATCCGCGGGCACGGCGCTCGCTCCCGGGCGGTCCCGCAGCCGGCGGATAGGCCTCCGGCGGTTCGTCACATGGCCCGCCCCTCCGCTCCGCTCCCGGTCCGCGCGTCGGTGGTCGTCATCGGCGGCGGGGTCATGGGGACGAGCGCCGCCTTCCATCTCGCGGAGGCCGGCGTCGACGTCGTGCTCGTCGAGCGTGATGCGCTCGGCAGCGGGTCGACCTCCCGCGCGGCGGGCGGCGTGCGGGCGCAGTTCTCCGACGCCCTGAACATCCAGATCGCCCATCGCAGCCTGGCGGCCTTCCGCGACTTCGCGCGCCGCCCGGGGTGGGACATCGACCTGCGGCAGGTGGGGTACCTGTTCGTCCTCGCCCGCGAAGCCGACGTGGCAGCCTTCGAGCAGAGCGTCGCGCTGCAGAACGAGTACGGCGTCCCGTCCCGCATGATCACCGCGGCGCGGGCCCGGGAGCTCTGCCCGCTGCTCGCCGGGGACGACATCCTCGCCGCGGCGTTCTCCCCGCAGGATGGCCACGCGACGCCCGAGGCCGTGGTCCAGGGCTACGCGAGCGCCGCCCGCGCTCTCGGTGCGCAGATCCGGGTCGGCTGCGAGGTGCTCGACATCGGGACGGCGGGCGGGGAGATCAGCGAGGTGGTCACCAGCCGGGGCACGATCCGCACGGACACGGTGATCTGCGCTGCGGGCGCGTGGTCGCGCGGCTGCGGCGCGATGGTGGGGGTGAACCTGCCGGTGACGCCGCTCAAGCGCCAGATCCTGTTCACCGAGCCGATCGACGGGCTGCCGGCAGACCTGCCGATGACGATCGACTTCGCATCGACCTTCTACTTCCATCGTGAAGGGCCGGGGCTGCTGCTCGGCATGTCGGATCCCGACGAGCAGCCCGGCTTCGGCCTCGAGACGACGGACGACTGGGTGCCGGGCCTGATCGCGGCGGCCGCGCGCCGCGCGCCGAGCATCGCCGACGCCGGCATCCGCGGTGGATGGGCCGGGCTCTACGAGATGACGCCCGACCACAACGCGATCATCGGCGAGGCGACCGGTGTGTCGCGCTTCATCTACGCCACGGGCTTCTCGGGTCACGGGTTCCTGCAGGGCCCGGCCGTCGGCGAGATCGTGCGCGACATCGTCCTCGGGCGCCCGGCCTTCGTCGACATCTCCCCGCTGCACGCCGACCGCTTCGCCGATGCCGCCTTCCGTCCCGAGTTCCATGTCGTCTGAGGCGCCGTCCGTCTCGGGCGCGACCCGGCTCGTCGAGGCACTCGAGCAGCTCGGCGTGACCGTGGCGTTCGGGCTCCCGGGCGTCCACAACCTGCCGATCTGGCGGGCGCTCGCGCGTTCGCCGATCCGCCTGGTCGGCGTGCGCCACGAGCAGACGGCCGTCTACGCGGCGGACGGCTTCGCGCGCGCGAGCGGGAGGCTCGGCGTGGCGCTCGTCACCACCGGCCCGGGCGCGGCCAACACGCTGGGCGCGACCGGCGAGGCGATGGCGTCGAGCTCGCCGGTGCTCGTCATCGCGACGGACATCTCCAGCGCCCTGCGCCGTCCCGGCGTCTACCGCGGGCTGCTGCACGAGACGCGCGACCAGACGGCGATGTTCGCGCCGGTGACCAAGGCTGCGCGGATCGCGCAGCGCGCGGACGAGATCGGCTCGGCGGTGCTCGACGGCGCGCAGCTCGCGCAGGCCGCGTCGTCGGGGCCGGTCTACCTCGGCGTGCCGACCGATCTCCTGTCGGCCGACGCGCGCGCCGCCCCCGGGCCGGGCGCCCCGCCCGCACCGCTGCCCGTCCCGGATCCGGGCGCCATCGACCGCGCGCTCGACATCCTCGCCGCCGCGCGGCGGCCGCTGATCTGGGCGGGCGGCGGCGCGCTGCGCGCAGGCGCGGGGCCGGCCGTCGGTGAGCTGGCGCGTACGCTCGCCGCGCCCGTTGTCACGACGTACATGGGCCGCGGCCTGCTGCCACCCGGCCACCCCTGCACGGTCCCCGGACCGATCCATGCGCGCGAGGTCGGGTCGCTCTGGGACGCCGCGGACGCGGTCGTCGCGATCGGCACCGACTTCGACGCGATGATGACGCAGGAGTGGCGCCTGCCGGCGCCGCCGAACCTCATCGCGATCACGATCGACCCGGCCGATGCGAACAAGAACTACGCGGCCGACGTCACGCTGACCGGCGACGCGCGCGCGGTCACCGAGCTGCTCGCGGCACGCACGGGCAGCCGCGGCTCGCTCGACGACCTCGCCGCGCGCCTGGCCGACGTCGGCGCCGCCGTGCGCGCGGCGGTGGTCGAGGACGACCCGCAGGCCGCCGCGTTCCTGGACGTCATGGAGCGCGTGCTGCCCGCGGACTGCGTCGTCGTGGCGGACATGTGCATTCCGGGCTACTGGCTCGGCGGCTACCGCCGCGTGCCGCTGCCGCGCAAGCTCGCCTACCCGATGGGCTGGGGCACGCTCGGCTTCGGGTTCCCGGCGGCCATCGGCGCATGCCTCGCAGGCGCCGGACCGACCG
>JADGPM010000190.1 GCA_017882425.1 Solirubrobacteraceae bacterium | reverse complement strand
CCGCCGCACCCTGGCCCTCGGGCCGAGCGCCGAACCACCGGAGCACGCACGCTCCTGACCGGGCACCAGCCCGTATCCCTGTCGAGATCGCCACGCATGCGAGAAGGAATGAACGAAGGATGTTGATCGTCATGAGTCCCCAGGCCACCGACGCCGAGGTGCAGGCCGTCATCGACCGCATCGAGTCGGTCGGCGGAACCGCCCACCCGAGCCGCGGTGCAGAGGTCACGCTGATCGGCGCGATCGGCGACACCGACACCGAGGTTCGCGTCAGCCAGCTCGAGCTGGACGGCCAGCCCGGCGTCGAGAAGGTCGTCCCGATCCTCAAGCCCTACAAGCTCGCCTCCAAGGAGCAGCACCGCGAGGCGTCGATCTTCGACATCGGCGGCGCGAAGATCGGCGGCGACCACTTCGCGCTGATCGCCGGTCCGTGCACCGTCGAGTCGCGCGAGCAGCTGCTGACCACCGCGGAGATCGTCAAGGACGCCGGCGCGAACATGCTGCGCGGCGGCGCCTACAAGCCGCGCACGTCGCCGTACTCCTTCCAGGGACTCGGCGTCGAGGGCCTGAAGCTGCTGGCGGAGGCCAAGGCCGTGACCGGCCTGCCGATCGTCACCGAGCTGATGGACGCGCGCGATCTCGAGCCCGTGCTCGAGGTGGCGGACGTCATCCAGGTCGGCGCGCGCAACATGCAGAACTACGGCCTGCTCACCGAGCTGGGGCGCGCCGGCCGCCCGGTCCTGCTCAAGCGCGGGCTCAGCAGCACGCTCGAGGAGCTCGTGATGGCCGCCGAGTACATCCTCAAGGAGGGCAACGAGGCGGTGATGCTCTGCGAGCGCGGCATCCGCACCTTCGAGTCCGCCTACCGCTTCACGCTCGACCTGATGGCCGTCCCGGTCCTCAAGCAGATGACCCATCTGCCGATCGTCGTCGACCCCAGCCACGCAGCCGGACGCCGTGACCTCGTCGAGTCGCTCTCGCTCGCGGCGGCTGCCGCCGGTGCGGACGGCATCATCGTGGAGGTGCACCCCCAGCCCGAGGAGGCGATCTGCGACGGCCCGCAGGCGCTGCGCGGCTCCGAGTTCGCCGAGTACGCACGCAAGGTCGAGCAGGTGGCGCAGATCGCGGGCAAGCTGCCCTTCCTCGAGGCTGCGCAGACCGCTTGAGCGAGCGGCTCATCGTCGCGGTCGTCGGCACCGGGCTCATCGGCGGGTCGGTCGGCATGGCCGCCCGCCGCCGGCTCGGCGCCCACGTCCGCGGGACGGGGCGCAGGGCGCGGCAGGGCGTCGAGCTCGGTGCGCTCGACGAGGCGTGCGCGGACATCGCTGCGGCGCTGCATGATGCGGACATCGCCGTCGTCTGCGCGCCTGTGGACGTGCTGCCGGACGTCACGCGCGACGTGCTGGTCGTGGCGCCCGCGGGCTGCGCGGTCACCGACGTCGGCTCGACGAAGCGCGGGGTCGTCGCGGCCGCCGGCGCCGACGAGCGCTTCGTCGGGGGGCATCCCCTGGCGGGGGCGGAGGTCGCGGGCGTCGAGCACGCCCGCGAGGACCTCTTCGACGGCGCCACCTGGTACCTCACGCCGCAGCCGACGACGAGCGGCGTCCTGCTCGAGCGCGTGCACCGGCTGCTGACGGGCATCGGGGCGCGCCCGCAGGTCGTCGACGCCGCCGACCACGACCGCATGATGGCCGCCGTCTCGCACCTGCCGCACGTGCTCGCCAACGCGCTCGTGGCCCAGGCGGCGGGCGCGCTCGGCGGGGAGCGGATGCCCGCGACCGGGCCGAGCTTCCGCGACGCCACCCGCGTCGCGGGTGCGAATCCCGACATCTGGACGGGCATCTATCGCGCCAACCGCGATGCGCTGCTGCGCGAGCTCGAGGGCACGATCGAGCATCTGCAGGGCGTGCGCGCGGTCCTCGAGGCCGACGACGCGCCCGGCCTGGCGGCCTGGCAGGCGAAGGCCGGCGAGCGCCGCCGCGCGCTGCTGGAGGCCGGCCTGGCCGGGGGCCCGGTCCGCGAGCTGCGCGCCGCCGTCCCCAACCATCCCGGGGTGATCGCCGACATCGCGCTGACGCTCGGGCGCGCGGGCATCAACATCTCCGACATGGCCCTGAGCCCCTCGCCGGACAACAGCAGCGGCGTCGTCGCACTCTGGGTGCCGGAGGCGCACGCCGACCGTGCCGCCGGCCTGATCGCAGGGCTCGGGATCCCGGTCTCGTGAACGTGCGCCTCGACCCCTCCGGGCCGCTGAAGGGCTCGGTCGTCCCACCCGCCGACAAGTCGATCTCGCATCGCCTGGCGCTGCTCGGCGCAATGTCCGACATCCCCGTGCACCTGCACAACTACCTCGACGCGGCGGACACGAACTCCACGCTGCGCGCGGTCGAGGCGCTCGGCGCGCTCGTCGAACGGCGCCCGGACGAGATCGTGATCCGCGGCACGGGCCTGCGCGAGGCGCGCCAGCCGGAGGGCGTCATCGACGTCGGGAACGCCGGGACGCTGATGCGCCTGCTGCCCGGCTGGCTCGCCGGCCAGGCCGGCCGGGTCTTCACGTTCGACGGGGACGACTCGATCCGCGGGCGCCCGGTCGACCGCGTCGCGGCGCCGCTGCGCGAGATGGGCGCGCGCATCGAGGCGACGGACGGGCGCTTCCCGCCATTCACGATCACGGGCGCCAGGCTGCACGGCATCCACTACGAGCTTCCGGTCGCCAGCGCCCAGGTGAAGTCGTGCCTGATGCTCGCCGCGCTGATCGCCAACGGCGAGACGACGATCCGCGAGCCCGAGCCCAGCCGCGACCACACCGAGCGCCTGCTCGTCGCCGCGGGCGTGCCTCTGGTGCGCGACGGCGACACGCTGACCGTGACGAACGTCGACGAGCTCGCGTTGCCGGGAACGATGATCGTCCCCGCCGATCCGTCGTCGGCGGCGTTCCTGATCGCGGCCGGGCTGCTCGTGCGCGGCTCGCGCCTCGTGATCGCCGACTGCGGCGTCAACTGGACGCGCACGGGCTTCATCCGGATCGCCCAGCGGATGGGGGCGATCGTGCTCGGCGACCTCGAGGACCCGACAGGCGACGCGATCCCGGCGAGCGAGCCGATCAGCGATCTCGACGTCACCGCCGGCCCGCTGCTCGGGACGACCGTCGAGCCCCACGAGGTGCCGCTGGCGATCGACGAGCTGCCGCTGGTCGCCCTGCTCGGGTGCTTCGCAGAGGGGGAGACCGTGGTGCGCGGCGCCCAGGAGCTGCGCGTCAAGGAGTCCGACCGCATCGCCGCCGTGGTCGACGGGCTGAACGGGCTCGGCGGCGACCTCGAGGCCACCGCGGACGGCTTCGTCGTGCGCGGGACGGACGGGCTTCGCGGCGGGACGATCGACTCCGGCGGCGACCACCGCATGGCGATGCTCGGAGCGGTCGCGGGCCTCGCGTCGGCCGAGGGCGTCGAGGTTCGCGGCATGGACGCGGCCGCGGTGTCCTACCCTGGGTTCCTCGACGACATCGACGCGCTGCGCTGACCGGGTCGTCCGACACCCGGCGCGGCGCGTAGACATCACGAAGACGCAGATGCCCGCGCCGACGCCCAAGAACCCCCGTTCGAGCACTCCCGAACGTCCCGGCCGCACGACGCCGGACCGCCCGCCCGGCGGCCGCGGCGAGGAGCCGCCGCCCTGGCCGCGCATCGAGCCGTCGACCGACGGCCGCGGGACGCCGCCCCAGAAGCCCGGCATGGTGCCGCGGCGCGGCCGGCGCACGCTCGGGCTCGTGCTGCTGTCGCTGCTGGCGGTGAACGTCGTCTTCGCGCTCGTCACCGGCCGGCCGCAGAGCGCGACCCAGGTGCCCTACAGCCCGTTCTTCCTGCAGCAGGTCGATGCGGGGAACGTCCAGGAGATCGCCTCGCAGGGCGAGACCATCGACGGCACGCTGAAGACCGGCGTGGACTACAAGGCCGAGGGTGCCAAGGACGCCACGAGCGTCGAGCACTTCAAGACGCAGGTGCCCACGTTCGTGAACACCGACGAGCTGACGAAGAAGCTCGAGGCCAAGGGCGTCGTCCTGAACGCGAAGCCGGTCGACACGGGGCGCAATCCGCTGCTGACCTTCATCCTCGCCTTCGGGCCGACGATCCTGATCGTGATCGGGCTCCTGTGGATCATGCGGCGCGCCGCCGCGGCAGGCGGCGCCGGCGGGCTCGGGCAGTTCACGCGGTCCAACGCGCGGCGCGCCGACCAGGCGCAGACGCGGGTCACGTTCGCCGACGTCGCCGGGATCGACGAGGCGGAGGACGAGCTCAGCGAGATCGTCGACTTCCTCAAGCTGCCGGAGAAGTACGCCAAGCTCGGCGCCCGGATCCCGCGCGGCGTGATGCTCTACGGCCCGCCCGGCACCGGCAAGACGCTGCTCGCGCGGGCGGTCGCCGGCGAGGCGAACGTGCCGTTCTTCTCGGCCTCGGCGTCCGAGTTCGTCGAGGCGATCGTCGGGGTGGGGGCCAGCCGCGTGCGTGACCTGTTCAAGCAGGCCAAGGAGGCCGCGCCGGCGATCATCTTCATCGACGAGCTCGACGCGATCGGGCGCGCCCGCAGCGCGGCGGGCGGCTTCAGCGGCGGCCACGACGAGCGCGAGCAGACGCTGAACCAGATCCTCACCGAGATGGACGGCTTCGAGAGCGGGCAGGGCGTGATCGTGATGGCCGCGACCAACCGCCCGGACGCGCTCGACCCCGCGCTGCTGCGCCCGGGGCGCTTCGACCGCCGCGTCGCCGTCCAGCCGCCCGACCGCGTCGGCCGCGAGGCGATCCTGCGCATCCACTCGCGCGGGATGCCGCTCGACGAGAGCGTCGACCTCGAGCGGATCGCCGCGAGCACGCCCGGCATGACCGGCGCCGACCTCGCCCTGCTCGTCAACGAGGCGGCGCTGTTCGCGGCCCGCCGCGAGCATCAGACGATTCAGACGAGCGACTTCACCGACTCGATCGAGAAGATCGTGCTGGGCACCGAGCGCCAGGTCGTGATGACGCGCTCGGACCGCGAGCGGACCGCCTACCACGAGGCCGGGCACGCGCTCGTCGGCATGCTCACGCCCGGCGCCGACCCCGTGCGCAAGGTCTCGATCATCCCGCGCGGGCAGGCGCTCGGCGTGACGCTCTCGACGCCCGACGCCGACAAGTACGGCTACGAGAAGGACGAGCTGCTCGGGCGCATCCGCGTGATGCTCGGCGGCCGCGCCGCGGAGCGGGTCGTGTACGGCGAGACGACGACGGGCGCCGAGTCCGACATCCAGCAGCTGACGCGGATCGCGCGCGGCATGGTGACCCGCTGGGGGATGAGCGACGCGATCGGCCCGGTCGCCGTCGCGCCCGCCGACGGGCAGGGGCCGCTGCTGCCGGGCGTCTCGGAGACCTCCGAGCACACGCAGGAGGTGATCGACGCCGAGGTTCGCAAGATCGTTGAGTCGGCCGAGAGCGAGACGATCGAGCTGCTGGCACGCGAGCGGCCGCGGCTCGACGCGCTGGCCGCGCGCCTGCTCGAGCGCGAGACGCTCGACCAGGACGAGGCCTACGAGGCGGCCGGCGTCCCGATGCCCGACGTCCCGGAGCCCGGGCAGCGGCCCGCGGACCGGGTCGTGGCGCCGGTGGCCGAGGTGCAGTCCGCGCCGCAGGAGGCCTGAGGGCTCGGGTTCGCGGCGTTCGTCGCTCGCGTCGCGAGGGGGCGGTGGTCGCGGGCCCGCCGGGGGTGTGGACGGCCTCGGCGCGGGTGGCGCCTGCGGATCGTGTGCGTCCGCATCGGCGCGGCCGATGTGATCGCAACGGGTCCGGGCAGCAGGCGCCGCGCTGCCCTCTTCCAGCCGGCCCCGCGGCGCCCTACCGCCCCAGCACCTCCGGCAGCGCCTCGAGCTCGTCCGCGACGCCCCCGGGAAAGAGGGCCGGCTCCTCGGTGCCCTCGTCGGCGTCGAGCAGCGGTGTCTCCTCGCGCCACAGCCGGAAGGCGATGAACAGCAGGATCGTCGAAACCGCGGGCACGACGCCGGCGATGATCAGCGTCGTGTCGACGCCGAGGGCGCTCGACACGGGCCCGGTCAGGGCGAAGGAGACCGGCGCGAGCCCGATCGAGACGAACCAGTCCACGCTGTGCACGCGGCCGCGCATCGCGCCGGGGACGCGCGTCTGCATCAGGGTGCCCCAGACGACGAGGCCGACCGTCATCAGGGCGCCGTGGACGCAGCTGAGGATCATCAGCTGCCACTCGGCGTCGCCCAGCGCGTAGCCCGCGATCGGGAGTGTCGCGAGCGCCCATGCCCCGAACATCAGCGTCAGGTAGCGCCTCGGCAGGCGCCCGCGCTGGCTCATCACGAGCGACGCGACGATGGCGCCGATCCCGTCCGCGGCCAGAACCAGGCCGAACGACCCCGCCCCGCCGCCCAGCTCGTTGCGGATCAGGTAGGGGAGCAGCACCTGGACCGGGCCGAAGAACATGAGCATCGCGATCGCTGAGGCGACGAGCGTGACCCAGATGAACCGCTGGGAGCGCACGTAGGCGATGCCGTCGCGCAGCTCGCCCGAGAGCGTCGAGCCGGAGACCCGCGTGGTGCGCGAGCGCGTGCGGATCAGGGCGATCATCAGCGCGGAGACGAGGAACGTCCCGGCGTCGATCAGGAACGCGTCGCCGGCACCCGCGAGCGCCACGACGACGCCGCCGATCGCCGGGCCGATCATCAGCCGGCACGTCTGGCGCACGAACTGCTCGAGCGAGTTGGCCTCGACGAGCAGGTCGGCCGGCAGGATGTCGGGCACGAGCGCCCCGAGCGCGGGGCCGAAGAACGCCTCGCCCGCCGCGTAGACGACGACGAGCGCGACCAGATGCCACAGCTCCAGCGACCCCGTCACCGCGAGCACGCCGATCAGGGTCAGCGCCGCAGCGCGCAGCAGATCGGCCGCGATCATCACGCGCCGGCGCTCGAAGCGGTCGCTGACGACACCGCCCGTCAGCAGGAACAGCGCCATGCCCGCCGACCAGGCCAGGCCGACGATCGCCAGCGCCGAGGGCATGTTCGAAAGGTCGTAGACCTGCCAGGCTACGGCGACGAGGTAGATCCCGTCGCCGATCAGCGACACGGTCAGCCCGCCCCACAGGAATGCGAAGTCGCGCTCGCGCAGCGGTCGCAGGATCCTCACGCGGCCAGGGCCCTATCGTCTTGCGGGATGCTCGTGGCGATCGACGGCCCAGCCGGCGCCGGAAAGTCGACGGTCGCTCGCGCGGCCGCCGACGCACTCGGCTTCACGTATCTCGACACCGGTGCGATGTACCGCACGGTGGCTCTCGCACGCCTGCGCGACCCGCAGGCCGACCCGCAGGCGCTCGAGATCGAGCTCGGCGACCGGGTGCTGCTCGACGGCGAGGACGTCACCGACGCGATCCGCGCGCCGCAGGTCACCGAGGTCGCCTCGCAGGTGGCCGCCGACCCCGCCGTGCGGGCCGCGATGGTGACGCGCCAGCGCGCGCTGATCGCGGGCGGCGACTGGGTGGCGGAGGGGCGCGACATCGGGACCGTCGTCGCACCCGACGCGGAGCTCAAGGTCTTCCTCACCGCGACCGCCCAGGAGCGGGCCCGCAGACGCGCGGCGCAGACCGGCAGAGCCGTCGACGCGGTGCTCGCCGAACAGGAACGACGGGACGACCGCGATCGCGCTCGCGAGGCATCGCCGCTCCTTGCAGCCCCTGACGCTCTCACCGTTGACACAACCGGCTTGAGCCTACAAGACGTGGTGGCGCAAATCGTGCGGCTCGCGGATGAGCGTCGGACGGCGGAAAGCACCCGATGAGCGGCGTCAAAGTTGCGATCGTCGGCTACCCCAACGTCGGCAAGAGCACGCTCGTCAACCGCCTGGCGGGCTCGCGCGAGTCCGTCGTGCACGAACGCGCCGGGATCACGCGCGACCGCAAGGACGTCCGCTGCGAGTGGAACGGCCGCACGTTCACGCTGATCGACACAGGAGGCATGGACAACCTCGACCTCGATCCGATTTCCGGTTCGATTCGCGACCAGGCGCGCGCCGCGATCGAGGAGGCCGCCGTCGCCGTGCTCGTCGTCGACGCGAAGTCCGGCCTGCGCCCCGGCGACGAGGACATGGCGGATCTCCTGCGGCGCGCGCACATCCCCGTGATCCTCGCGGCGAACAAGGTCGACGTCGTCGGCGAGATGGACAACGCCCTCGAGTTCCACCGCTTCGGCCTCGGCGACCCCATCCCCGTCTCCGGCGCCCAGGGACTCGGAACCGGCGACCTGCTCGACCGGATCGTCGCATTGCTGCCGGAGGAGGGGGAGCTCGAGGACGAGGACGACGAGCGCATCCGGATGGCGATCATCGGCCGCCCGAACGTCGGGAAGTCCACGCTCGTCAACCGCATCCTGGGCGAGGAGCGCGTCATCGTCAGTGACGTCGCCGGCACGACGCGCGACGCGATCGACCTGCCGATCGAGTTCGACGGCCGCGAGATCGTGCTCGTCGACACGGCCGGGATGCGGCGCCAGGCGAAGGTCTCCGACAGCGTCGAGTACTACACCGTGCTGCGCTCCCAGCGGGCGGTCGAGCGCGCCGACGTCGCCCT
>JADGPM010000189.1 GCA_017882425.1 Solirubrobacteraceae bacterium | reverse complement strand
TACGGCGGCGGGAAGTCGGTGATCCTCGACGAGGGCGCACCCGTCGACCGGCGTTCGGTGCTCCAGGCGTTCGGGCGCTGCGTCGCCGCGCTCGACGGCGCCTACATCCCCGGAGTCGACATGGGCACGACGATCGAGGATCTCGCCGTGGTCGGGACGGTCGCCCCCGACGTCGCGTGCAGCACCGAGGATCCCTCGCCCTGGACCGCGCTGGGAACCTGGGCCGCGATCCGCAGCGCCGTCCGGCAGTCGGGCGGCGCCGAGACCCTGGCCGGCGTACGGGTCGCAGTCCAGGGCGCCGGCCATGTCGGCGCGAGTCTCGCGGGCCTGCTCGCGCGCGACGGCGCAGACGTGATCGTCGCCGACGTCGACACGCTCCGCGCCCAGCAGGTGGCCGCCGCGGTCGGCGGCCGTGCGGTCGGCGCCGCGGCGATCCTCACCACCCCCTGCGACGTCCTCGCGCCGTGCGCCGTCGCACGCGTGATCTCCGCAGCGACGCTGGGGACGCTGCGCTGCCGGATCGTCGCGGGTGCCGCGAACGACATGCTGGCCGACCGGCGGCTCGCCGACGCGCTGGCTGCGCAGGGCATCACCTACGTCCCGGACTTCATCGCCAACGCGGGCGGCGTCGTGCACATCCATGCGCTCCGCTCGGGATGGAGCGAGGATCAGCTGCGCGCGGAGGTGCTGAAGATCGGTGGGCGCGTGACGGACACGCTCGCCGCCGCCGAAGCAGCAGGAGCGACGCCGCTCGCGGCCGCCGAGACCCTCGCACGCCGGCGCATCGAGCGCGGACGCGAGGTGGCGGATCGCCGGCCGGCCGGAAGAGCTGCGCCCGGGGCGAGGGGACGGGCTACGCGAGCAGGCGCTGCGGGTAGGGAAACGACCCTCGGGCGAGCGAGCTCCTGACCCAGCGGCGGACCGCGACGTCGCAGGCCGCGTAGCCCCAGTTGATCAGGCGCTCCTGCAGCGCGTCGTCGAGTGCCGCGAGCCGCGTGGGCACCTCCGCCAGCGCCATCGTCTGCTCGTGCGGGCACGGGAGCGCGTCCGGCAGCCCGTAGTCGGCGACATCCGACCGTATGCCCCAATAGGTCCCGGCGCGCTGCCCGCTGACGAAGCCCGCGACGGCCTGACGCTTGCGCAGGTCACGAACCTGGTTGTCGATCACGTGCAGCACGCGGATCGACTGCCGCGGCCAGTCGTGCGGGGGGTGCGCGTCCTGCGTCATGTGCCCACCGGCATCGGAGACGAGGACGGTGGCGCAGCGCTTCCAGACCGTCTCGAGACCGAGGTTGTCGTAGACACCGCCGTCGGTGAGCGTCAGCTCCTCCCGGAATTCGGCACCGGTCAGATCGTTCCCGGGCTCCGTACGCCACGCGGCACGCGAGAGGTCGAGCGGGAACGGCGAGAGGAACGGCGGGAAGGCCGACGACGCTGCGACGGCGTCGGCCAGCGCGATGGCGGGCGCGTCGACGCGCCCGACGCGCCAGTCGGCTGCGGCGCGCCTGGAGAAGCGAAAGAGCGCGCCGGACGCGAGGTTCGTCGCGTTGATGATGAATCGCGGCGTGTCGGGCAGGTCCTGCAGCGTGGCGTCGCCGAACAGGTGCCGGCGATACGCGGCGGCCAGGTGCTCGCCGATCGATCCCGGCGCCACCAGTCCGCCCGCGATCGCCGCCTCGTCGATCGTGTGCCGCGCGACGGCCCGCACCGGTGGCACGACCTGGTCGACGAAGCCGCGCAGCACACCCTGCTCGTCGGCTTCGAGCTGATGCCACCTCAGCGCCAGCGTGGCCGCGACGATCGAGCCTCCTGAGACGCTCGAGACACGGTCGGCGCGGTGCAGCAGCCCGGCCTCGTTGAGCCGCCACAGCGCGCCGAGATGAAACAGCATCGCCCGGTAGCCGCCACCCGAGAGGCAGAGTCCGAGACCCTCATCCGGAGCCTGCTCGCGATCGTCGACCGGCAGCCAGCGCACCGGCTCGGCGGCCATCGCGACCTTCACGCTGTCGGACTCGGATGCCACGCGCCGCTCCTCTCACACCGCACCTGGATCGACGAGTCCCGAGCCTAGTGCGGGTGCAGCCCCTGCGCGGCGGCGATGCGCCGAACCGGTGCGATGGGGCTCAAAGCTGTGCAGGGCGCGCGTCTGAAGCGCGCTCGTAGACCTCGGTGAACCGGCTCGCGAGCGCCTTCCACGAGTAGCCGGAGCGGATCTGCGCGTACGCGTTCTCCGAGCGCACGTGCCGCGCGCCCGCGTCGTTCACGGCCTCGACCATCGCGGCGGCCAGCTCGCGCTCGTCGTCCACGCCGACCATCCACCCGTTCGGGGCTCCCCGCCTGCTGTTCACGAACGACAGCGGCCCGCCGCTGCGGGTGGCGATCACCGGCACGCCGCATGCCATGGCCTCGAGGAACACCAGGCCGAAGGGCTCGTTCTTGGAGGGCGCGACCATCACGTCGCAGCAGGACAGCCCGCGCGCCAGGTCCGCGTGGCCGCGCCAGCCCACGAAGAAGACGTCGTCCACGCCCAGCGACGAGACGACGGAGTACGGGTGCTCGCCCTCCCACTCCCCCGGGAAGCCGCCCCAGATCACCAGCGGCGTGCGGCGATCGAAGCGCTCCCTGGCGGCCGCGTACGCGCGCACGAGCAGCGGGACCCGCTTGAAGTCGAGGAAGCGCCCGACGAACAGCAGCACGGGCGAGTGCGGGTCGGCCAGGGGCGCGATCTGCTCCTGCGAGTAGCGGATGCTCCCGGGCCTGCCGGTCTCGTCCCAGCCCCTGGGCTCGTCGACCAGCCAGCGGCGCCAGAGGGCGAGGCGCTCCGCGTGGCTCAGCATCCGGCGGTCGAACAGGCCTGTGTCCACGCCGTTGGGGATCACCGCGACACGATCGCCCTCCACACCCAGGAGCCGCCGTGCCTCGTCGCGATCGTGAGGCGAGACCACGATGAAGTGGTCGCCGGAGCGCGCCACGGCGCGCAGCCGCGCGGCCCAGTGCGACCCGTAGCGCCAGTGCTCCCAGCGCGTCGCCTCCACCAGCTCGCGCGCCTCCTCCGGATAGCCGCCGAGCGCCGGGAGAGCGTTGGCACACGCGCGCTCCGCCATGCCCGCCAGGTCCGTTCCCTGCCCGCGCGCCAACTCCGCGAGCCGGTCCGCGCGATCGATCATCTTCATCTCGGTGCCGTGGAGGTGCGTCACGAGCGGTGTGTCGGGCGCGACGAGGGCGATGGCCTCGTGGAGCGGCGTGAGGTGGTGCACGTGCAGGACGTCCGGCGCGGCGTGCAGCGCGCCCTCCAGGAACCGCGCCCAGGCGCCGGCCAGGTGGTCACCGAGCCCGGGCGAGACCGCGGCGAAGACCCGGTCGGGCACGTCCGGACGATCCTCGAACGACGGGGCCATCGGCGGATCGTGGGCCACGGGATCCTCTCCGCGGCTGAACGCCTCCACGGCCGGGCCGTAGTCGAGTGCGTGCACCTCCAGCCCCTCGAAGAAAGTCCCCGCGTGCGTCAGGTCGCCCGGGTCCCCGAGCGAGCCGCACACGAGCGCCGTCGGCCAGTCCGCCTCCCCGAGGGCATCCGCCAGGTACCGGATCACCTGGGCCGAGCCCCCGCGCGGGTAGAACAGCAACCCCATCGTGACGTGCCGGCGCATCCGCGCCACCCTAGGGTCCGGCGGCCCGAATCGTGCACCCCGAGCAGAGATCCGCGGCGAACGCGCAACGCGATGCGGAGAACTACGGATGCCCGCCTCCGACGCGAAGCGCAGCATCATCCTCCGGCCGAGGGAGGGCGAACCCGGACGACGGCAGCCGCGTCCGTTCGATGGAGGTGTCTCATGAGTGTCGTGACGATCAGGCTGATCGAGGCGCCCGCCTCGATCGCCGCGTAGGGGCTTCCGAACCGACGCGGTGGGCGATCCTGAGCGCACGGCGCATGAGCGCGCCCGGGGGAAGGGTGAGCAGCGTGTGCTGTACGCGCTCGCGCGGGCGCTGCTGAGTCCCCTGCGGGTGTGGTTTCGCCTGCGCGTCCGCGGCGCCGAAAACATCCCGGTCGAGGGCGCGGCGATCCTGGCTCCCAACCACAAGAGCTTCATGGACGCGTTCCTGATCGGGTTGGCCACCCGCCGGCACGTGCGCTTCATGGCCAAGGTGGAGATCTTCAGGGGCCCTCTGGGCTGGCTGCTCGTACGCCTGGGCGCGTTTCCCGTCCGGCGCGGCGACGCGGATGCCGACAGCCTGCAGACCGCGCGCTCGATCCTCGCGCGAAACGGGCTGGTGGTCGTGTTTCCCGAGGGCACGCGCGTCGACGAACCCGACGCACTGGGCGCACCCCACCACGGCGCGGCCCGGCTGGCGCTCGAGACCGGCGCGCCGATCGTCCCGACCGCGATCGTCGGCACCCACCACCTCTGGCTCGGGCCGATTCCCAAGCCTCGCCGCGTGCGCGTCGCCTTCCACGAGCCCGTCGACGTCACCGATGTCGCCGATACGAGCGACGCGCTGACCGAGCTCATGGACCGCCGCGTGTGGCCGGCCGTCCAGGAGGAGTACGGCCGCCTGCGGGCGATGCCCGGCCTGATCGCCGCTGCGCTGACCGCGCTCGGCGTCGGCGGGCTCATGGCGCGCCGCCGGGCGACGGCGCCCCGCCCGCGGCTGTTGGGGATCGTCGAGCCCCGCAGGCTGCGGCGACGCCGGGCGCGGCGCTCGCTCGTCGAGCGCGTGGGCGGCAAGCGCTGACGAGCCCTCCGGAGAGCCGGTACTGCGCCGTCGTCCGTGCGGACCCGTCTACCTCTCGGACGGCGTCATGCCGAGAGGGCGCTCGTCCTCGGCTCACGCTGCTCGGCGGGCTGGGTCGGCATGAGCGCCGCACCGCCGATGACCAGGATGAACGCGAGGAGGCGACCGCTGATTGCGAGCGGGCCGGAACCGATGGGCTCGCCGAAGACGAGGATGCCACCGGTGACGGCCGCCAGGTTCGCCGCCACCGACGTGTAGGCGATGACCTCGACGCCGGGCCCGAGTTGGAGGCTGCGGGCGGACGCGTAGAACGCGACGGTTCCGGCGCCGAGCGCGGTCAGCGTCCACGGGCTCAGCAGACCGTGCAGCGGCCCTCGGGCGTGCGTCAGGTACTTGACGGCCACATCGGAGACACCGAAGAGCGCTCCCGCGGCCAGGCCCAGCAGCAGCCCTTCGGTGCGTTCCGGGACACGGCGTCGGGCGGACAGCGCCATGAGTCCGATGCTGGTCGCGACGATGGCGCTCTCAACCGAGATGAGCGCCGCCAGTGACGCGCGCTGCGGCCGGACCGCGGTCCCACCGGTCAGTCCGATCACGGCCAGCCCGGCGGCCGTGATGGCGACGCCGAACCACTCGCGGCGACCGAGGCGGAAGCCGAAGAACCGCTCGGCGAGCACCGCGAGAAACACCAGCCCGCCGGCCAGCACCGCCTGCACCATCGACAACGGCGCGCGAGCAAGCGCACCGACGTGCAGCATCCAGGCCACGATCGCGATCAGCCATCCGACCGCAAACCATCTGGAGCGGAAGAGCGCGACCGCGCTGAGGACCGGGTGCCGGACCCGGACCGGCGCGGCGAGGACGGCCCCGCGGTACTTGAACAGGAAGCCGAGGTTGATGGTCAGGGCCGAGGCGAGCGCCAGCAGGAGTCCGAGAATCATGAGAACCGGTGATCCATCGGAGACCCGCTGCCCGGCACCGGCATGAACGCGCCCGCCACCCTGATTGATCCGCGATCCCTCAGCGCTTCAGCGGTCCCACCGGCACGACGACCCTGCCGAACGTCGAGTTGGTGACTGCGGCGAACGAGGCATACCACGCCGCCAGAGCGGTGGCGAGCCCGAACCAGCCGCCCCACTTGATCATGTCGGTGTGGGCGCCGGAGTTCCCGATGCCCAGCAGGAGGAACGTCACCACCAGCAGCCCGAACACGACCGCGACGGCGACGCTCGTCCGCAGCGAGGCGATGAACATGTAGGCCGTGAAGATGGCCCAGGCGATGAGGTACAGCCCCACCGCGTGACCGACGTCGATCGCGGGGATCTTCTTCGCGAAGAACTGGACCAGCACGAAGTACGAGATCCAGAACGCGCCGAACGACGTGAAGGCGACTGCGCCGAAGGTGTTGCCGGTCCGGAACTCCCACATGCCGGCGAGCAGCTGCGCGAGCCCGCCGTAGGCGATCGCCAGGCCGAGCACCACCGGCTCGCCGCCCTTGCTGATCAGGTCGGCGTTGAACATGCTGAGCACGAACGTGGTCATCGCGAACCCCGCGAGCCCGAGGGGCCCCGGGTCGGCGATCAGGGTCGGGATGAACGACACACGGCTCTCGGCGACGCTCGGATCAGCCCGTTCGCGGCTGAGAACGCGCTCGGACGGCGTTGGAACGGCCATTGCTGGCTCCTCTCTCGCGGTATGGGCCGGAAGCCCACGCAGCGGTCGTACCCGGAGTGACTATGTGCGAAACCACACATGAACTCCGGACCGGCCGCGCGCCCTCAGCGAGGTTCAGGCGGGGGCGCGCGGGTGGCCTGCGACCTCGGCCATGATCGGCGGCCAGTGGTCCCGCAGCGCCTCGTGACCCATGAAGAGGCCCAGATGGCCGCCCGAGGTCAGCCGGCGCGTCACGAGTTCCGGGGGCGTGGCGACCGCGTCCGCGAGCGCGTAGACCTGATCGGGCGGCGTGATGTGATCCGTCTCCCCCGCGAGCAGGTTGATCGGGCAGGAGATCCGGCCCAGATCGACGGTCTCGCCGCCGACCTGGAGCGTGCCGTCCACCAGCCGGTTGTCACGGAACAGGTGCTCCACGATCCACAGGTAGAACGACCCCGGGATGTCCTGCGTGTGCTTGAACCAGTCCTCGAACTGGCGGTAGCGCTCGACGTGCTCGCGATCTCGGATGTTGGCCAGCAATTGGGACTGGCGCCCGAACTCGTTGTCGGGCTTCATGAGGATGAAGCCCGTGAGCATGTGCTCGCCCTTGAAGACCCCGCCGCCCGCGGCGACGAGCGCGCGGTAGAACGCGAGGTCGCCGGTCGGCGCGAAGTGCTGCACGGCCGCGTGGATGACCGGCTCGCCGGCGTGGAAGTCGATCGGCGCGCCCGCGATGGTCAGCGTATGGACGTGCTCGGGATGCAGTGCAGCGTAGATCGTGGCCAGCCATCCACCCTGGCAGTCGCCGACGAGGTTGACCGGCCCGCCCACGTGCTCGATCGCCCGATCGATGACCTCGAGATAGTCCTCGATCGTGGCGTCCCTGGTCTCAGCCGTGGCGCCGATCCAGTCGAGCGCGTACGCGCGGGTGAGGCCCGCGTCGATGATGGTGCGCATCTGGCTCTGCCCGGGCACGTAGTCCACGATGCAGGAGTCGTGGCCGGCCTGCGGAGGGAGTACGAGCGTCGGCACGACCCGCGAGCGGGGACCGGTCGTCGAGAAGTCCCGCAGCCGCGCGATGGGCGCCTCGAAGATCACGTTGTGCGGGGTGTGCCAGGAGGGTCGTTCCCGGCGCATCGTCGCCCCCCACCACATCGCCCAGTCCTCGGCGATGGTCCACGGAGTCGCGCCGCGGGCGAGCACGCCGCTCCAGTAGTCCGACAGGCCCTCGGTCGCCGCGGCCCATGCCGCCGCCCCCTCGTCCAGCGCGATGTCCTCGTACGTGGGCGGGCAGGTCGTGGGCATCGGAGCCTCCGTGGTCGATTGGCGGGGACTGCGCCGCATGTCACTGCCGGCGGCCCGAACTCTGCACCTCACATCGGAGGTCCTGTGCCCCTGCCGTGGGTAGCGCAAGCACGCTAGCAAGCTTTAGGCTAATCGGCAAACTCGCGGCGCCTCGCTCACCACGTCTTGACCCGCTCCGCAGGGCGACGGCGTGCGACGCGGAGGCGAAGATCGAGGACGGTGCAGCCGCGCGTCATGGCGCGCACGGGGTTGAGGTCGGCCTCGACGATCTCCGGGACCGCGTGCAGCAGTGCGGCGAAGCGCAGGATGAGCTCGTGCAGGGCCTCCGAATCCAGCGCAGGGCTGCCACGGAAGCCGCGCAGGCTGGCGGCCACGCTCGGGGACGCGTCGATGAGCTCACGGGCGTCGACGTCGGTCAGCGGCACAGGACGGAAGGCCACGTCGCTGGCGAGCCCCGCGCTGCGGCCGCCGAGACCGACCGCCATGACCGGGCCCAGATCCGCGTCGGTCACCGAGCCGACGAGCACGTCGGCCCCGGGCGCGGCGAGCGGCTGGACGATCAGGCCCGACCACGCGCGTCCCGCCGCGAGCACGCGCCGCTCGATCTCCTGCCAGCCCGCCCGAATCGCCGCCTCCCCCTCGATGCCGAGCAGCACCGCGTCCACGTCAC
>JADGPM010000188.1 GCA_017882425.1 Solirubrobacteraceae bacterium | reverse complement strand
GTTGACGCGGTCCTGGGAACGATCGAGGACGCGCTCAAGCGCGGCAGCGACGTGACCTTCTCCGGCTTCGGCAAGTTCCACGTGACCGCCCGTGGTGCTCGCCAGGGCGTGCACCCGCGCACCGGCGAGAAGATCCAGATCGCAGCCTCGAAGTCGCCGAAGTTCACGGCGGGCTCGAGCCTGAAGAAGGCAGTGAACAACTGACCGACAGGTCATCGCCCGTCGAGCCGCCGGCCGGTCCGCATTTCGCAGACCGGCTGGCGCGACTCGTCGCGGCGCGCGAGTCCCAGATCGTCCTGGGGCTCGATCCCGATCCGGCGCGACTCTGGCCGGAGGCTGCCGACGGCGCTGCGGACCGGGGGTCCGCCGCCGAGCGCGCCGCCGCCGCCGTGACGGCCCACTGCGGCGCGGTGATCGACGCCGCCGGGCCGGCGTGCGTCGCGGTCAAGCCGCAGCTGGCCTGCTTCGAGCGCCTCGGCGCTCCCGGATGGGACGCGCTGAGCGCCGTCGCCGGCCACGCCCACGATGCCGGACTGCTCGTGCTCGCCGACGGCAAGCGCGGCGACATCGACGTCAGCGCGGCCGCCTACGGCCAGGCGCTCGTCGGCTCGACGCCGACGCCCTTCGGCGAGGTCGTCGGCCTGGGAGCGGATGCCTTCACGGCGAACCCCTACATGGGCGTCGACACCCTGACGGTCCTGACCGACGCCGCGCGCCGGGCCGCGGCCGGCGTCTTCGTCCTGGTGCGCACGTCCAACCCGGGCGCCGCGGACATCGAGGATCTCGCGCTCGACGGCGGCGGGCGCCTGTGGGAGCGCGTCGGGGCGATCGTCGGCGGCCTCGCTGCGGCGGACGACGGCCCACTCAGCGCCATCGGTGCGGTGGTCGGTGCGACGGCGCCCGAGCACGTCGCCCGCATGCGCGAGCTGATGCCGCGCTCGATCTTCCTCCTGCCCGGCGTCGGCGCCCAGGGCGGGCGCGTCGAGGACCTCGCGCCGGCGTTCGCGCCGGGACGGGCCGGCGGCCTCGTCACCGCGTCGCGGTCGATCGTCTTCGCGCACGAGACCTCGGGCTCGTCGCCCGCGGCCGGCGCCCGCGCCGAGGCCGAGCGGCTGCGCGCCGCCGCCTGGGCGCTCTAGCAGGGCCGCACGGCACCAACCTTGCGGACCTGCCACCCGCGGGCCGTATCCTGCGGACCGTGTCGCGCCGCCGTCCCTCCCGCTGGCTCGCCCCGCTGGCGATCCTCGTCATCGGCGCCGCGACCCTCAGCATCGTCAACTCCTCGGGCTCGGGCTCCGGCGGGGGCGGCGGTTCGACGACGACGGCCAAGCGCCACCCGTCGACGACGACCAAGCGCGTCACGCGCAAGGTCTACGTCGTGCGCAGCGGGGACACGCTCTCCTCGATCTCGATCTCGACCGGCGTCCCGATCAGTCGCCTGCAGCGGCTCAACCCCAACGTCGACGTCCAGGCGCTCCAGCCGGGACAGCGCCTCAAGCTCCGCTCGTGAGGTTCCGTCCCGCCGCCGTGGCCGTCGTCGCGCTCGTCGCGCTGACGGCCGCGAGCCCTGCGCGCGCAGCGCCACCGTCGCCCGCCGCTGCCGCTGCCGCTGCGGGTGCGCCCGTGCTGTCCGCGCCGGAGGCGATCCTCGTCGAGCCGGCGACCGGGGACGTCGTCTACCAGCGCCGCGCCGGCGCGCGGCGGCCGATGGCGTCCACGACGAAGCTCATGACCGCGTTGCTCCTCATCGAGCACCGCCGCCTCACCGACCGCATCACCGCGGTCCCGTACGACGGGCTGCCGGCCGAGTCGATCGCAGGGCTGCACGCGGGCGAGCGCCTCACGGTCGCGGACATGCTGCGTGCCCTGCTGCTCGCGAGCGCGAACGACGCCGCCGCTGCGATCGCGGTCAACGTCGGCGGCTCGGAGCGACGGTTCGTGCGGATGATGAACGCGCGGGCGCGCAGCGCGGGGCTGCGCAACACGCACTACGCCAACCCGATCGGGCTCGACAGCGCGGCCAACTACTCGACGGCGACCGACCTGGTGAAACTCGCCCTGCTGCTGCGGCGCAATGCGTTCGCGCGCGACGTGATGGACAGCCCGCGCGCGGTGCTGCGCAGCGGCGACCACAGGCGCGTGCTCGAGAACCGCAACACGCTCGTGGCCGAGGTGCCGTGGATGAACGGCGTGAAGACGGGGCACACGCAGAGGGCGGGGTACATCCTCGTGGGCTCCGCGAGTCGCGGCGGCGTCCCGCTCGTCAGCGCCGTGCTGGGCACTCCGAGCGAGGGCGCCCGCAACGCCGACACGCTCGCGCTGATGCGCTACGGGTTCGCGCAGTACGCGCGGCCCGCACCGCTCGTCGCGGGCCGGACCGTCACCACGCTGGCGGTCGACGGGCGCAGCGCGCGGGCCCGCATCGTCGCGCAGCGCACCCTGCGAGTCGTGATCCGCCGCGGCGAGCGCCTGCGGACGCGCCTCGTGGGCGTGCCGAAGCAGCTCACGGGCCCGCTGCCCGCGGGGACGCGCGTCGGCGCGGCCGACGTCATCCGCCGTGGGCGCGTCGTCGCCAGCACGCCGCTCGTGACAGCGACGGCCATCGCGCAGGCCTCGTTCTGGCACCGCAACCCCTGGGCCGGCCCGACGCTCGGCCTGCTCGCACTGTGCGCGATGGGCGCCGCGCTGGCAGGTACGCTGCGTGCTGGAGGATGGCGCCGCGCCGGTCGGCGCGGCCAGAGGAGCGAGACCGCGTGATCATCACCGTCACACTCAACGCGGCGATCGACAAGTCGCTGTCGGTGCCGAACTTCCGTCTCGGGCGGCGCCACAGGACGGTCGAACAGCGCACGATGCCGGGCGGCAAGGGCGTCAACGTCGCGCGCACGCTGAAGACCCTCGGCCAGCCCGTCATCGCGACCGGCTTCGCGGGCGGCGCGACCGGGACACGCATCGTCGAGCAGCTGACCGCCGAGTCGATCCTCAACGACTTCGTGCGCATCGGCGAGGAGTCCCGCACGAACACCTCGGTCCACGACCCGACGGCCGGGACGGAGACCGAGATCAACGAGCGCGGTCCCGAGGTCACCCCGCAGGAGGTCGAGCTCTTCCGCGACAAGCTCCTGTATCTCGCCCGCGGCGCAGACATCTGCGTCTTCGCGGGCTCGTTGCCGCGCGGGGTCGCGCCTCAGATCTACGCCGACCTCATCAACGAGCTGCGCAAGCTCAACGTCACCACGCTCGTCGACGCCGAAGGCGAGCCGATGCGGCTCGCCGTGCGCGCCGAGCCGAACGTCGTGTCGCCGAACGTCGTCGAGGCCGAGGAGCTCGTGGGCCACGAGTTCCACGACGAGCAGGATCGCGTCGTCGCGGTCTCCGAGCTGCGCGAGCTCGGCGCCCGCGAGGCGATCATCACGCTGCCCGACGGCTGCGTCGCGACCGTCGACGTCGACGGTCATCCGACGCTGCACCGGGTCTGGATCGCGCCCCGCGACGCCGTGGCGACCGTCGGTGCGGGCGACGCGTTCCTGGCGGGCTACGTCGCCGCGCGCTACGCCGGCTCGGCGCCCGCCGAGTGCCTGCGCTTCGGCGTGGCCTGCGGGGCGGAGTCGACGCAGCGTCTCGGCGCCGGGCTCGTCGACCGCGCGGGCGTCGAGCGCCTGCTGAGCGAGGTCGACGTCGAGCGCCTCGAGGCGCCGGCCGAGACCGTCTGAGGCGCGAGCCGGGCCCCGCGGAGCCGCCGCCCCGCAGTGGTATCGTCGTGGGGGTGGTCGTTGCCGCCGCCACACCTCGAAGCACCCCTTTCCGACCCCGTTCGCACGGGGTCGTCTCGTCCGCCTCGACGCCTAGGATCGCCTGATGGAGATTGAGATCGGCCGCGGGAAGAAGGCCCGCCGCGCGTACGGATTCGACGACATCGCGATCGTGCCCTCACGGCGCACGAGGGACCCCGATGACGTCGACATCTCCTGGAAGCTCGGGCCCTACCGGTTCGACCTGCCGCTGCTCGCCTCGGCGATGGACGGCGTCGTCTCGCCGCGCACGGCGATCGCGATCGGGCGCCTCGGCGGCCTGGCGGTCCTGAACCTCGAGGGCATCTTCAGCCGCTACGAGGACGCCGAGGAGATGCTCGAGCGGATCGCGACCCTCCCGAAGGACGTCGCCACGCGCGAGATGCAGGCGATCTACCAGGAGCCGGTCAAGCCGGAGCTGATGAAGGCCCGGATCGAGGAGATCAAGGCCAGCGGGGTCGTGACCGCCGCCTCGCTCACGCCCCAGCGCGTCAGCGAGCACATCGACCTCGTCCTCGACGCCGGCCTCGACATCCTCGTGATCCAGGGGACGGTCGTCTCCGCCGAGCACGTGTCGAAGACGAGCGAGCCGCTGAACCTCAAGGAGTTCATCGCCGAGCAGCCGATCCCCGTGGTGGTCGGCGGGTGTGCCAGCTACCACACCGGCCTGCATCTCATGCGCACCGGCGCCGCCGGCGTGCTCGTCGGCGTCGGGCCCGGTGCCGCCTGCACCACGCGCGGGGTCCTCGGTCTCGGCGTCCCGCAGGCGACGGCGATCGCGGACGTCGCGGGCGCGCGCTCGACCCACATGCTGGAGACCGGCGAGTACGTCCAGGTCATCGCCGACGGCGGGATGCGCACCGGCGGCGACGTCGCGAAGGCGATCGCGTGCGGCGCCGACGCCGTGATGATCGGCTCGCCGCTCGCCCGCGCCTACGAGGCGCCCGGTCGTGGCTTCCACTGGGGCATGGCGACGTTCCACCCGACGCTCCCGCGTGGTGCGCGGGTGCAGACGACCCAGAACGGCTCGCTCGAGGAGATCCTCGTCGGGCCCGCGCACGAGAACGACGGCACCTTCAACCTCATGGGCGCCCTGCGCACGTCGATGGCGACGTGCGGCTACCAGGACGTCGCCGAGTTCAACCGCGCGGAGCTCATGATCGCCCCGTCGCTGCAGACCGAGGGCAAGGCCCTGCAGACCTCGCAGGGCGTCGGCATGGGCAGCCGCGGCGCGGTGGCCTCGCGCTCCACGCCGGGGAGCAACGGCGCGCCGGCGGACAAGTCCGGCGCACTGAGCACGACGCCGGCGTGACCGACCACCACCTGGTCACCGCCGACGTCGCGGCAACCGAGTTCGCCGATGAGGGCGCGCCGATCGAGATCCCGCGGGCGGTTGATGAGGTCGTCGTCCTCGACTACGGCGGGCAGTACTCGCAGCTGATCGCGCGCCGCGTGCGCGAGTGCGGGGTCTTCAGCGAGCTGCTCCCGCACCACGTCGGGGCGGCCGAGGTCGCGAAGCGCAGGCCGAAGGGCCTGATCCTCTCCGGCGGCCCGGCCTCCGTCTACGCGGATGGGGCGCCGAAGCTCGAGCGCGAGCTGCTCGAGCTCGGGATCCCCGTGCTGGGCATCTGCTACGGCATGCAGCTCGTCGCGCGCGAGCTCGGCGGGCGTGTCGAAGGCGCCGAGGTCGGCGAGTACGGCCGTTCCGAGCTGACGGTCCGCGAGCCCGGCGCGCTGTTCGCCG
>JADGPM010000187.1 GCA_017882425.1 Solirubrobacteraceae bacterium | reverse complement strand
TTCCGCGCATGCCCTCCGCCCTCGTCACCGGCGCCGCCCGCGGAATCGGCCGCGCCATCGCCCTGCATCTCGCCGCCGAGGGCTGGGAGGTGTACGCCGGGGTGCGGCACCCGGCCGACGGGGACGCGCTCGTCGCCGCAGCCGCCGGTGGGCGCCTCACCCCCGTGACGCTGGATGTGACCGACGGCGCGCAGCTTGCTGCGCTCGGCGAGGGGCTCCCGGAGCGCCTCGACGCCCTCGTCAACAACGCCGGCATCGCGGTCGGCGGGCCGGTCGAGGGACTGGCGCTCGACGCCCTGCGCCACCAGCTCGAGGTCAACGTCGTCGGCCCCGTCGCCGTGGCGCAGGCGGCGCTGCCGGCGCTGCGCGCCGCGCAGGGGCGCATGGTCTTCATCTCATCGATCGGCGGGCGCGTCACCTCACCGATGCTCGGCGCCTACTCCGCCTCGAAGTACGGCATCGAGGCGCTGGCCGACGCGCTGCGGATCGAGCTGCGCCCCTGGGGCATCAAGGTCGCGCTCGTCGAGCCCGGCGCGATCGACACCGACATGTGGCGCGGGGCGATGGACACCGCCGACGCGACGGAGGCCTCGCTGAGCCCCGAGCACCGCGAACTCTACGCCGCGCATCTCACCGGGATGCGCGGGTTCATCCGTCGCACGCAGAAGCAGACCGCGCCCCCGGAGAAGGTCGTCGCGGCCGTCATGCGCGCGCTGACGAGCGACCGCCCACGGGCGCGCTACCTCGTCGGCACCGACGCGCATGTGCAGCTCGCGCTGAGCAGCGCCATGCCGACGCGCGCAATGGACGCGACGGTCGGCAGGCTGATGGGGCTCAAGCCCCGGCCCTGAGCGGCCGCGGCGTCGCGTAGCCTGGGGGCGTGGACGCCGTCGAACGCCTCGCGGTGCTGGAGGGTCTCGCCGTCGAGGCGGGCGCGATCGCCCTGGCGGCCTTCGTCGACGGCGTCGGCGCGGTGCGGGTCAAGCACGGCCCGCACGATCTCGTGACCGACACCGACGAGCTCGTCGAGCGCCTGATCGCCGAGCGCCTCGGCGCGCTCTGCCCGGACGACGGGTTCACCGGGGAGGAGTCGACGAGCGAGCGGCCCTCGCGGTCGGGCATCACGTGGACCGCAGACCCGGTCGACGGGACGTGGAACTTCGCCGCCGGCATCCCGCAGTGGTGCGTCGTCATCGCCTGCGCCGACGCGCACGGCCCGCTGGCGGGGATCACGTTCGACCCGGTGCGCCGCGAGCTCTGGGCCGCGGCGCGCGGCGCCGGGCTGCGCCTCAACGGCGAGCCCGTCGGCCCGCGGCCGGAGCGGCCGGTCGCCGACTCCACCTGGGCGGCGGCGCTCGGCCCGGCGTTCCGCCAGCCGCGTTGGCAGCGCCTGATGGGGACGATCGGACCCATCCGGCTCATGGGCAGCCTCGGCCTGGACCTCGCCTGGACCGCCGCGGGCCGCTACGACGCGCTCGCCTACACCTGCAGCCAGAACCCGTGGGACGTGTGGGCCGGGACGGTCATGGCGCTCGAGCAGGGCCTGGACGTCTGGCGCGACGAGCCGGCGCGGCTGATGACCGTGCTGCCCCAGGGCTGGCGCGGCGAGCTGCGCATCGACGAGGCCTGAGAACCGGCCGGCCCGCGCGGCCACCTGCGCGACACTGCAGGGGTGAGCCGCTCGTTCCTCGCCCACGACGGCGCGCTGATCGCGGTCCAGGCGCTGCTGGTCGTCCTGCCCGGCGCAGGGGTCCCCGCGTGGGCCGCGCGGCTGCGCCGCGGTGCATGGGCGCTCGTCCTGCCGCTGTCGATCGTCGTCGTGATCGGCGCGATCGAGCTCGTCCCCGACACCGCGGACGCGCTCACCTGGCTGGCGCTGGTCGCCATCCCGCTGCTGGCCGCCGCGGCGCTCGGCTGGGCGATGCGCGGCGCGCGCCCGTGGCTGGCCGTGCTCGCGGCGCTGCTGCTCGCGGTCGCGTGGACCGACCAGGACGGCCTCGCCGGGCAGAGCGCGACGCTCGCGCTCGAGGCGCTCAGCTGCGTCACGCTCGGCAGGCTGCTCGCCGGCGTCGCGCCGGTGCGCCTGCTGAAGCTCGGGATCGTCGTGATGGCGGTCGTCGACGCGATCCTCGTCTTCAGCCATGGCCTGCACGCGCCGAACGCCGTGCTCAACGCCGCCGTCCCCGCGCCGGGCCTGCCGCAGCTGCAGTTCGTCCAGCTCGGCGACGTCAGCTTCGGCTACGGCGACCTCTTCGTGGCCGCGGTGCTCGGTGCGGTGCTCGCGGCGGAGGGGCGCCGGGTCGCGCCCGTCGCGCTGCTGACGTTCGCGCTGGCGGCGGCCTTCGACCTGCTGTTCCTCGTGACGAACGAGCTGCCGGCGACCGTCCCGGTGGCCTGCGCGATGCTGCTCGGCGACGCCATGCGTCTGCGCCGGCCCGCGGTGCGGTCATCAACCGATGTGGTCGATGACACGGGTGCCCGTCCCGTGGTGTCGTAGCGCGGCATCGCTCACACGAACCATCGGAGGAAACGCATGAGCAACGAGTCGAGGGTCACCGGTTGGTGGGTGTTCGCCGGGATCCTGCTGGCGATCGCGGGTGTCCTGAACATCATCTGGGGCATCGGCGCGATCAGCGACGCGAAGTTCTTCATCGCTGATCAGAAGTACAT
>JADGPM010000021.1 GCA_017882425.1 Solirubrobacteraceae bacterium | reverse complement strand
CCCGAGCCGGACACGCCGGTCACGACCGTGAAGACGCCGAGCGGCACCTTCACGTCGACGCCGCGCAGGTTGTGCTGGCGCGCGCCGCGGATCTCGAGCTGGCTCGTCGGCGAGCGGCGCTTGGCCGGCACCTCGACGCTCGCCGCGCCCGAGAGGAACTGCCCGGTCAGCGACTCCCCCACCTGCTCGACGTCGGCGGCGGTGCCCTGTGCGACGATCCGCCCGCCGTGCTCGCCGGCGCCCGGGCCGAGGTCGACGAGCCAGTCGGCGGCGCGCATCGTCTGCTCGTCGTGCTCGACGACGAGCACCGAGTTGCCGAGGTCGCGCAGGCGCTCGAGCGTCCTGATCAGCTTCGTGTTGTCGCGCTGGTGCAGCCCGATCGAGGGCTCGTCGAGGACATAGAGGACGCCGACCAGCGCCGAGCCGATCTGCGTCGCGAGGCGGATGCGCTGCGCCTCGCCGCCGGAGAGCGTCGCCGCGCCGCGATCGAGCGAGAGGTAGCCGATGCCGACGTTCTCCAGGAAGCGCAGGCGCTCCTCGATCTCGCGCATGATGAGCCGCGCGATGTGACGCTCGGTGTCCGTCAGCTGGACCTCGTCGACCCAGCGCAGCCCCTGGCGCACAGACATCCGCGTGAAGTCGTGGATCGCCATGCCGCCGACCAGGACGGCGCGCGACTCGGGGCGCAGGCGCGAGCCCTTGCAGGCCGGGCACGGCACGACCGCCATGAACTCCTCGATGCGCTCGCGCATGCCGTCTGAGTCCGTCTCGCGGTAGCGGCGCTGGAGGTTGTTGATGATCCCCTCGAAGCGCGTCGCGTACGAGCGCTCGCGGCCGAAGCGGTTCTTGTAGGTGAGCTGGACGCGGTCGCCTCCTGTGCCGTACAGGTACAGGTCGCGGTGCTCGTCCGGCAGGTCGTCCCACGGCGCATCGAGATCGACGCCGTACTCGGCCGCGATCGCCTGGGTGATCTGGTCGTAGTACTGCGACGAGCTCCCGGCCCAGGGCGCGATCGCGCCCTCGCCGATCGACAGCGACGGGTCGGGCACGACGAGGTCCGGGTCGATCTCCATCTGCGAGCCCAGGCCGGTGCAGCGCTCGCACGCGCCGTGCGGCGAGTTGAACGAGAAGATCCGCGGCTCGAGCTCGGGCATCGAGGTGCCGCACTTCAGGCAGGCGAACTTCTCCGAGAAGGTGAGGATGCTCGGCGGGGCGTCCGGCCCCGCACTCTGCTCGTCGCCTCGTGGCACGAGCTCGATCTCGACGATGCCGTCTGCGAGGCCGACGGCCGTCTCGATCGAGTCCGCCAGGCGCTTGCGCAGGTCGGTCCGCATCACGAGGCGGTCGACGACGACCGAGATGTCGTGCTTGAACTTCTTGTCGAGCTCGACGCCGTCCTCGAGCATGCGCAGCTCACCGTCGACCTTTGCGCGGGCGAAGCCGTCGCTGCGCAGCTCCTCGAACAGCTTGCCGTACTCGCCCTTGCGGCCGCGCACGACCGGTGCGAGCACCATGAAGCGCGTCTCGTCGGGCAGCTCCATCACCTGGTCGATGATCTGCTCGGCCGACTGGCCGGTGATCGGCGCGCCGCAGTTGTAGCAGTGCGGATGGCCCACCCGTGACCACAACAGGCGCAGGTAGTCGTAGACCTCGGTGACCGTGCCGACGGTCGAGCGCGGGTTGCGCGAGGTGGTCTTCTGGTCGATCGAGATCGCAGGCGACAGGCCCTCGATCGAGTCCACGTCCGGCTTGTCCATCTGCCCCAGGAACTGGCGCGCGTAGGCGCTCAGCGACTCGACGTAGCGCCGCTGGCCCTCGGCGTAGATCGTGTCGAAGGCGAGCGAGGACTTCCCGGACCCCGAGAGGCCGGTGATGACGACGAGCGAGTTCCGCGGAAGCTCGATCGAGACGTTCTTGAGGTTGTGCTCACGAGCGCCGGAGACGACGATCGTGTCGGAGGGCGGCATTGCAGGTGATTCTAGAGGCGCGAACAGACGTTCGCATCAGGCCGGCAGCGCTCCGACGCCGTCCCCCATCAGCTTCATCGCCAGCACCAGGCAGAGCACCGCGATGATCGTGTCGTTCTCGCGCACCATCCAGCGCCGCATCTGCGTGAGGATCTCGGGTCCGCGCTCGCCCATCAGCGCATGGATCGCGACCGGGACGCCGGGCGCGAGCGCGCCGATCAGCACGAAGACGGCGAGCGCGACGGCCTGCCCGCCGGGGCCCGCCCCGGTCTGCGCGATCGCGACGGCCGCGGCGACGGTCAGCAGCAGGTTCTTGGGCTTCACCGCGGCAAGCAGTGCGGCCAGGCCCGCCGACCGCACGGGCGTGATCCCGTCGAGCTGACGCATCCAGCCCGGGAGCTCGCTCTCCGCGTCCCGGCCGCGCCGGCGCAGCTGTCGCGCCGCGACGACGAGCAGCAGCACCCCGAGGACGAGCTTCAGGACGCTGACCCAGTCCGCCGGCGCGCCGCCGTCGTCGGCGTCCGCGACATCCGCCACCAGCAGGACGACCGTTCCGACCGCGCCGAGCGCGACCACCCAGCCGGCGAGGAACGCGGCCCCGCTCGCCCGCCCGTTCGGCGCGGCGAGCATCAGGACCACGGCGATGATCGCCAGCGGGCTGAGCGCGACGCCGACGCCGAGCGCCAGCACCTCCCCGACGGCGTGACCCATCTATCCGAGCCGACGTGCGACCGCGCGATAGGCGGCCAACGCCGGCTTGTCGACGAAGCGCCCGCTCGCGGTGTACGTCCGCAGGCCCGCGTAGTCGAAGGCGTTCGGCGAGTTGCGGTCGGTCGTGGCCCACGAGTACCAGAAGGCCCGCTGCAGGCGCAGCGACGTCGCCGCGCTCGCGTAGGCCTCGTAGACCTGGCGCACCTTCGTCGCCTCACCGGCCGGCGTCGTGACCCAGCGCTGGTTGGACTGCGCCTTGCCACGGCCGGAGGGCCAGGAGACCTCTGTGACCCAGATGCCGGCGCGGGTGTCGCCGTGGCGGTCCATCACGGCGCGCACGTAGCGCAGGATGCGCACGCTGTCGGACGGTCTCCCGGTGAACGGGTGCACGGCGACCGCGTCGAAGTGCCCCTTGGCGCGCAGCCCCGCGCGGTAGAGCGTCTCGAGGTCCTTCCACGAGAAGTTCGGCAGGCCGGCGGTGACGACGGTCGCGCCCGGGTCGGCCGCCTTGACGGCGCTGTACGCGTCGCCCAGCAGCCGCACGTACGGCTTGGCGAACGAGCGCACGGCGAAGTAGCGCGGCAGGCTCGGCTCGTTCCAGATCTGCCACTGGCGCAGCGGCCGCCTGACGATCCCCGGGTTCGTCGCCCAGTAGGTGCCGCTGGGGCCGTAGCGATCGATCAGCGCACGCAGGAAACGGGCGTAGTCCGCGTCGTCACGCGGCGGCGAGAAGGCGTTCGAGGAATCCGTGGCGGCCCAGGAGGGCGTCTCGAGCACGAGCGCCAGGACGTCGAGGTGGTTGCGCGCGGCAGCGCCGACGCGGGTGTCCATCGCGCTGAAGTCGGTCGGGATGCCGTCGACGACGGTGTAGCGCGCGCGGTCCGCCTCGGGCACCTCGTCGAGCGTGCGGAACGGCTGCATCTGGTTCCACAGCGCCGGCATGCGGATGCTCTGCACACCGCTGGCATGCATGACCGCATACTCGGCGTTCACGTCGACCAGCGGCGATTCGAGCGGGCCATTCGCCATGACGCCGAAGAACCCGGCCGGGAGCGAGCGCGCCGCAGCCGGCGCCGCGAGCACGAGCAGGCAGGCCAGCAGGGCCGGTGTGATGGCGAGAATGCGACGCACGGAGATGGAAACCCTGCTCAGACGCCGGAAGTTGCGCCGGCCTCGTCGAGCAGCGCGGCCGCGTCGACGCCCGGGAACTCTGCGGCGAGGCGCAGAGCGGCCTCGTCGCGCGGCGTGCCGCTGAGCACGAGGTCGAGCGCCACGAGCCTGGCGCCCTCCGCATCCCCGGTCGCCCGGGTGACCGCCGCGGGCGGCTCGGGCGCGGGTGTCGCCCGAAGCTCCGGCAGCGCCTCGATGCCGGCACGCACCTGGAAGAGCTCGTCGCGCACCCGCTCCAACCCGGCGCGCAGCTCGCGCTCCATGCCCGTGAACTCGCGCTCCAGGGCCTCGAGACGATCGAGCGCGTCGCGTCGCGGAGCGGCGTTGTCGTGGGGCCCGGGGCTCATGCGACCTGCAGGGTAGCGGCGCCCGGCGGGCCGGGCGCCGCTGCGCACCGAAGGGGAGGGCGGCTGACGGTATCGTCACGCCATGGACTCCCTCGCGGCGACGTTCCCGAGCCGATTCGAGGCGCGCTGAGCCGCTCCGCGGGTCGCGGCGCGCAGCGGCTGCCGCGCGTCAGCGTCGTCGTCGCGTCGTATCGGTGGCCGGAGGCGCTGACGATCGCCCTGCGCAGCGCGCTGGCGCAGAGCGTCGAGGACATCGAGGTGCTCGTGGTCGAGGACGGCCGCGATCGCGCGTCCCGGCGCGTCGTGGGCGCGACCGGGGATCCGCGGGTGCGCCTGCTGCGCCTGCCCCGTACGAGCGGCAGCCAGGCCGGCCCGAACGCACTCGGCTGGCGCCGTGCCCGCGCCCCGGTGATCGCCTACCTCGGCCACGACGACATCTGGCATCCCGAGCACCTGGCGCACCTCCTCGAAGGGCTGAGCGCCGAGGTCGACGTCGTGCACGCCACGACGCTCATGCTCGGCCACCCGCATGCCGGCCCGCTGCTCGCCGGCCGCCGCGTCTGGACGCCCGGGACGTTCGTGCCGCCGTCCTCGATCGCCCACCGCCGCGACCATGCCCGCCTCGGCACGTGGCCGCGCTCGGCGGCGCAGCGCCGGACCGTCGACTACGAGTTCCTCGAGCGCTGCTCGGCCGCGGGCGCGCGGTTCGCCGCGAGCGGGCGGCCGACGGTCTTCAAGTACCCGGCGTCGTGGGGCATGGACGCCTACCGCACGCGCGACGTCGCTCGTCAGGCCGCCATCGCCGACCGCCTGGAGCGCGATCCCGGGCTCGGCCGCGAGCTCGAAGCCGAGGCGCTCGCGGCGGGCGCGGACCCTGTGCTGCCCTACGACCCTCCGCCCGCCGCCGCGGGCGTGATCGCCGACTACGCCCGCAGGCAGCGCGGCCTGCCCCGCCGGTTCGCGCCGCCGCTGCGGCGCTGGGATGCGGACACCCCGTTCGACCACCCCGGCTGGCACGGCGTCGAGTCCAGCGCGGACGGCGGGCACCACCGGTGGACCGGGCACGCCGAGCGGGCCTCGGTGCGGCTCGACGCTCCGCGGCGCCCGATCGTCGCAGTGCGCATCGAGGTCGTGTACGCGCTCGCTCCCGAGCAGCTCGCCGGGCTCGTCGTCGACCTCGACGGCGCCCCGCTGTCCACGACCGTCGCGGCACGCCCCGACGGCACCCACCTCGTCCTGGCGCGCGCGTGGCGCCGTCCGTCGCGCAGCCCGGTCGAGGTCGGGGTGCGCGCCCCCCTCCTGCGCCCCACGGATCTCGACGCCGCAGCGCGCGACCGGCGCCGGCTCGGCGTGGCCGTGCGGTCGATCACCGTGGCCTAGCGGCTCATGCCAGCCGAGCGCCCGACCCGTCGACGACGACGAGGCCCTCGCGGACCAGGCCCTCGAGGGCGGGACGCATCCGATCGGGCGCGATCGCATCGGGGAGCTCCCCGCCGGCCGCGAGCGCCGCGATGACGCGCCCGCGCACCCAGCGGTTCGTGTCCTCGAAGCGCTCGCGCGCGCCGGCCGGGGCGCGCGGCGCGACGGCCACCTGCCCCCGGGAGGCGCACCAGTCCGCGACGGGACATGTCCCGCAGGACGCGTCGCGCGCACGGCACACCGTCGCCCCGAGCTCCATCATCGCCTGGTTCCAGGCCGCTGCGTCGGCGCCGAGCAGCTCGTCCGGCGTCCCGCGCCCGATGCGCCCGGCCACGCGCCGCACGTTGGTGTCGACGGCGGCCACGCGCTCGCCGAACGCGAACGAGGCGACGGCCGCCGCCGTGTACGGGCCGACACCCGGCAGCGCGCGCAGCCCCGCGGCGGTGCGGGGCCAGCCGTCGCGGGCGACGACGGTGCAGGCCGCCTGGAGACGCACGGCACGGGTGTTGTAGCCGAGGCCGACCCATGCGCCGAGCACCTCGGCGCGCGGCGCGGCGGCGAGCGCATCCTCGCCAGGCCAGCGCTCCAGCCACGCCTCGTAGCGCGGCACGACGCGCGCGACCTGGGTCTGCTGGAGCATCACCTCCGAGACGAGAATCGCGTAGGGGTCCGTGGTGCACCGCCACGGGAGGTCGCGGTGCTCGCGGGCGTACCACCCGAGCAGACCATCCTGGAGGGCCGGGATCACGCCTCTTCGACGAGCTCGATCCCCGCGTCCGACAGCGCGTTCAGCTCGCGGCGCAGGTCGCGGATCTCGTCGCGCAGCCGGGCCGCGTACTCGAAGCGCAGGTCGTCCGCCGCCGCGAGCATCTCCTCCTCGAGCTCGACGAGCGTGCGCTCCAGCTCGTCGGGCGCGAGATCCTTGGCGCGCTTGCGCTCCGAGCGCCGGCGCCCCTTGGGCACCTTGCTCTCGGCGGTGAGGAACTCGGCGATGTCGCTGACGCCCTTGATGATCGAGGCGGCGGTGATGCCGTGCTCCTCGTTGTAGGCGAGCTGGATCTCGCGACGGCGGTCGGTCTCCCCGAGGGCCGCCTTCATCGCCGCGGTCTCCTTGTCGGCGTACATGATCACGGTGCCGTCGATGTTGCGGGCGGCGCGGCCGATCGTCTGGATCAGCGAGGTCTCCCCGCGCAGGAAGCCCTCCTTGTCGGCGTCGAGGATCGCGACGAGCGTCACCTCGGGCAGGTCGAGCCCCTCGCGCAGGAGGTTCACGCCGACGAGCACGTCGTACTCGCCGAGGCGCAGATCGCGGATGATCTGGATCCGCTCGAGCGTGTCGACCTCACTGTGCAGGTAGCGCACGCGGAAGCCCATCTCGAGCAGGTAGTCCGTGAGGTCCTCGCTCATCTTCTTCGTGAGCGTGGTGACCAGCACGCGCTCCTGCCTGTCGACCCTGATCCGGACCTCGTTCATCAGGTCGTCGATCTGGTTGCGCGTCGCGCGCACCTCGACGACCGGGTCGACGATGCCGGTCGGGCGGACGATCTGCTCGACGATCCGCGTCGCGTGCGAGCGCTCGAAGTCTCCCGGCGTCGCGCTGAGGAAGACGATCGACGGCGTGATCGAGAGGAACTCGTCGAACTTCTGCGGGCGGTTGTCCATGGCGCTCGGCAGGCGAAAGCCGTAGTCGACGAGGGTCGTCTTGCGGCTGCGGTCCCCTTCGTACATCGCCCCCAGCTGCGGCACGGTCTGGTGGGACTCGTCGATGAAGCAGACGAAGTCGTCGGGGAAGTAGTCGATCAGGCAGTACGGGCGGTCGCCGGGCCGGCGGCCGTCGAGGATCCGCGAGTAGTTCTCGATGCCGTTGCAGAAGCCCATCTCTCGCAGCATCTCCATGTCGTACTGCGTGCGCTGGCGCAGGCGATGGCTCTCGAGCAGCTTGCCCTCGGCCTCGAGCTCGGCGCAGCGACTGTTGAGCTCGCTGCCGATCTCCTCGACCGCGCGCTCCATGACCCCCTCCTTGACGTTGTAGTGCGTCGCGGGCCAGATGCCGACGTGCTCGATGTCGTCCTGCAGCAGCTCACCGGTCAGGGGGTCGAACTCCTGCAGGCGCTCGATCTCGTCGCCGAACAGCGTCGCGCGGTAGGCCGTCTCCGCGTACGCCGGGAACACCTCGAGCGCCTCGCCGCGCACGCGGAAGGATCCGCGCCCGAGCGCCGTGTCGTTGCGGGTGTACTGGATCGAGACGAGTTTGCGCAGCAGCGCGTCGCGGTCGACCGTGGCGCCCTTGGCGAGCAGCTGGAGGTTCCCGTCGTAGGTCTCCGGCGAACCCATGCCGTAGATCGCGGAGACCGACGCGACGATGATCACGTCGCGGCGCGCGAAGAGCGCCGCCGTGGCGGCGTGGCGCAGCCGGTCGACCTCCTGGTTGATCGCCGAGTCCTTCTCGATGTAGAGGTCCTTGCTCGGGACGTACGCCTCGGGCTGGTAGTAGTCGTAGTAGCTGACGAAGTACTCGACCGCGTTGTCCGGGAAGAACATCCGGAACTCGTTGCACAGCTGCGCTGCCAGCGTCTTGTTGTGCGCGAGCACGAGCGCCGGACGCTGGAGGCGCTCGATCGTCGCCGCCATCGTCATCGTCTTGCCGGTCCCGGTGGCGCCGAGCAGCGTCGTGAAGCGCTCGTTCGCGGTCACCGCCTCGGTGATCTGCGTGATGGCCTTCGGCTGGTCGGCGGCGGGGGTGAAGGCTGCGTCGAGACGGAATTCCGGCATCGCTCCAAGGGTAGACCCCGCGCCCGCGGTCTCCGCGCTGACCTCCGCGCGTCGTCGTGACCGTCACGGCGACGATCGCCGCGCGGGCGGGCTGGGCAGCGCGCTCCGCGTAGCCGAAGATCGCTGCGGCGCCAGCTCGGTTGCAGCGGAACATGAACGTGATGTACGTTCGCTCCATGACTTCCGCACGCATGTTCCTCGGCGTCACCCGCGCCCTCATCGGCATCGGCGCATGGACCGCGCCTGACCTCACCGTCCGCCTGTTCGGCATGGACCCGGAGCACTCGGACCGATTCGTCGGGCGGCTGTTCGGCGCACGCGAGCTCGCCCTCGCCGGTGCGCTGCTGGCCGCGCCCCAATCGGCGCTGGCTCCGGTCGCGGCGCTCGGCGCCGCGGTCGACGCGGTCGACTCGATCGCGGGTTTCGACGAGCGCCGGCGCGGCAACCTCTCGACCAGGGCGACGATCCTCGGCCCGGCCGGCGCGCTGCTGTTCGTCGCCCTCGGCGTGCGTGTGGCACGCCAGGCGTCGGCGGACGCGTGAGCGACGCCTCCGTCTATGCCCACGTCCTCAAGCGTCAGCCCACGCAGGCGCGCAGCGCCGTGCGCGTCGAGGCGCTCCTCGACGCCGCCGCCGAGCTCCTGCGCGAGCACGAGCCCGACGCGATCACGGTGCGGGACCTCGCCGCTGCCGCCGGCGTGCCGACGGGGACGCTCTACCAGTTCTTCGACGACAAGGACGCGGTGCTGCAGGCGCTCGCCGTCCGCTTCCTGGCGGCGATGCCCGGCCTGCTCGACGCGGCAGCGGCGTCCGGGCGGGCCGACTGGTCGCAGACCGTCGGCCGTGTGGTCGACGTCTACGCGGACATGGTCCGCGAGCACCCCGCGATCCGGCGGCTGTGGCTGTCCGGGGCGCTCGACGCCACGACCCTGCAGGTCGAGCGCGAAACGGACGCGACGATTGCGACCGGCCTCGGCGCCCTGCTGCGCCAGCAGGCCGGCACCCGGCGCGGGACGCCCGCGCAGTGGCGCACGCTCGTCGCCCTGATCGACGGGCTGCTGCACCACGCGTTCACCGAGGATCCCGGCGGCGACCCGATCGCGCTGCGCGAGGCGCGCCGGGCGGCGCGCGCCTACGCGGGCGCCGTGCTCGGCGCCGGCGGCGAGTAGCCGGCCGCGCCTCGGCCCGTGCCGCCGGGCCTCCTGTGCGCTCAGGGCCTCGGGCGTCGACGACCCTGTCGTGCTCGACGCCCGGCTAGAGGCCGAGCTCGCGCCGGTAGGTCGTGCGGTAGCGCCGGCGCGCATCGAGCACCTTGGCGACGTACGCGCGCGTCTCGGCGTACGGGATCGCGTCGAGCCGCAGGGTCGACCCGCCCCAGCGGTCCGCGTTCCCCGGGCCCGCGTTGTACGCCGCGAGCGCGGCCGTCTCGTTGCCGCCGTAGCGGCGCAGCAGCTCGCTGAGCAGGTAGGACCCGTAGGAGATGTTGACCTGCGGAGTCGCGAGGTCGGAGGTGACGAACGCCGTCCCGCCGGACCGCCGGGCGATGTCGGCGGCCGTCGCCGGGGTGATCTGCATGAGGCCTTCGGCGCCCGCGCTCGACGTGCGTCCGGAGACAAATCGCGACTCGGCGTAGATGACGGCCGCGATCAGCGCGGGATCGAGGTTCTTCTCCGCGGCCTGCTGGCGGATGATGTCCTCGTGGTGGAGGGGGAGCGTGATCTCCTTGACCGCGTGGTGGAACGCTCCCTGCAGTGCGAGCACCGCGACGACCAGCAGACCGGCCCCCATCAGCGCCGCCATGAACTTCCGGCGCCGCAGACGACGCGGACGGACCTCGCGCGTCGACGCGCGAGAGGAGCGTGCGGCTGGATGTGTCTGCGTGTTCATCGGCGCAGCTGCTGCAGGATGACGGCCAGGGCGGACTGCAGGTCCTCGGGCGAGCCGTCGTTGTGCACGACGTAGGTCGCCCGCGCCGCCTTCTCGTCCTGGGAGAGCTGCCGTGCGGCACGCTCGTCGACGGCCTCGTGCCCGCGCGCGGCTGCGCGCTCGGACCGCAGGCCCTCGTCGGCGACGACCGCGATCGTCGCGTCGTACAGCGGCTCCATCCCGGCTTCGAACAGCAGCGGGGTCTCCACGATAGCGGCGGCGGGCCGCGGCTCGCGCCGCTCCAGCTCCGCGCGCCAGTTCGCGACGCGCTCGCCGACGCGGGGCCACAGCAGCCCTTCCAGCCAGGCGCGCTCGCCGGGGTCGGCGAACGCGCGACGCGCGATGGCCGGGCGGTCGACCACCCCACCGGGCGCGACCTCGTCCCCCCAGCGCGCGACGACGGCGTCACGCAGCTCGTCGCTCGCGTACAGCTCGTGCACGACTGCGTCGGTCGACAGCGTCGCCGCGCCGAGCGCCTCCAGCGCAGCGAGCGCCGTGGACTTGCCGGACCCCAGCCCCCCGGTCAGTCCGACGAAGGGGATGGGGTGCGGCTCGGTCAGCTCGTCAGGCCTGCTCGGTCCCGGCGGGCGCCTCGACCTCGGCTGCCTCCGCGTCGGGGGCGGCGTCGGCCTCCGGCGCGGCCACCTCGGCCTCGGCCTCAGGCGCGACGGCCTCCTCGACCTCCGGCGCAGCCACCTCGGCCTCGGCCTCAGGCGCGACGGCCTCCTCGACCTCCGGCGCATCGACCTCGGCCTCGGCGGAGGGGTCGGTCGGCAGCGGCGGCGCGGGCGGGCCGCCGGCGAAGACGTCGTCGCTCAGGCCCAGCTCGGGCAGGTCGTCGAGGTTCCCGGCGCCGACCGGCTCCAGGTCGCCCGTGTGAGCCGAGAGGATCTGGCCCTCGACGCGCTTGACGGACAGCGACAGGCGGCGGCGCTCGGAGTCGATCTCGAGGATCTTCACCTTGACGTTGTCGCCCGGCTGCACGATCTCGCGCGGGTTCTCGACGTGGTGCGGCGCGAGCTCGGAGATGTGGACGAGGCCCTCGACGCCGTCGAGGATCTCGACGAACGCGCCGAAGGTGACGACCTTCGTGACCTTGCCCTCGAGGTCGTCGCCGACGTGGTAGGTGTCGACGACGCGCTGCCAGGGGTCCTCCTGGGTCTGCTTGAGACCCAGCGAGATGCGCTGGCGGTCGCGATCGATGTCGAGCACCTTGACCTGAACGGTGTCGCCGATGTTGAGGATCTCGCTCGGGTGGTTGACGTGCGACCACGAGAGCTCGGAGATGTGGATCAGGCCGTCGATGCCGTTCAGGTCCACGAACGCGCCGAAGTCGACGATGTTCGAGATCTGACCCTCGACGACGAGGCCCGGCTGCAGGCGATCGAGGATCTCCTGGCGCTGCTCCTTGCGCTCCTCCTCCAGCACCGCGCGGCGCGAGAGGACGACGTTGTTGCGCGAGCGGTTGAGCTCGATGACCTTGCACTCGATCTGCGTGTGCAGGAACTCGTCGAGGTTCGCCACGCGGCGGATGTCGACGAGCGACGCGGGCAGGAAGCCGCGCACGCCGAGATCGATGATCAGGCCGCCCTTGACGACCTCGATGACGGTGCCCTCGACCGGCTGCCCGGACTCGGCGGCCGCCTCGATGCGGCGCCACGCCTTCTCGAAGCGCGCGCGCTTCTTGGACATGATGAGGCGGCCGTCCTGATCCTCCTTGGTGAGGACCAGCGCGTCGACCTCTTCGCCCAGCTCGACCTCGTCGTGCGGGTCGACGTTCTTGCGGATCGAGAGCTCGTTGTTGGGGATGACCCCTTCGCTCTTGAAGCCGATGTCGACGAGGACCTCGTCCTTGTCGATTCGAACGACCTTGCCGGTGACCACCTCGCCCTCGCTGAACGGGCTGAAGGTCGCGTCGTAGTTCGGGACGATCTGGCCGTCGACCTCGATCAGCAGCCCATCGCTGCCGGGGACGATCGTGGGCTCGTTGATCGCCTCGGGCGGAATCTCGTACTGAGAGTCGTTGGGAGCGTCGTTGGAAGGGTCGGTAGTGGTGGTGGTCATGTAACGCGCAAGGGTAGCGCGATCGATGCTTCGT
>JADGPM010000186.1 GCA_017882425.1 Solirubrobacteraceae bacterium | reverse complement strand
TCGCCGGAGTCCAGCACGGAGCTCGGCAGCGCGCTCGACAGGCCGAGCTTCGAGACGTGGATGACCAGGTCGCTCTTGATCCGCCCGCCGAACGTGTTCGAGCGGGGATCGACGATCGCCTGCAGCGTGCCCTTCTCCTCGACGACGCCGAGGTCGTAGCTCGACGTGCCGGTGAGCGTCACGCTGCCGGGCAGCGAGTAGACGAGCTTGGCGTCCGCGATCTGGATCTTGTAGAGGAAGCCGGTCGCGGTCACCGTGAGCTTGACGGGGTCGCCGAACGAGGCGGTCAGGCCGCCGTCGAGCGTGAAGGCGTAGTCGTGGTCGGCGCCGGGCGTCGCGCTCCCGGCGTCGGTGTAGAGCGGCGTGATGCCGAACTCGATGCTCCCAGAGAGCGAGATCGGGCTCAGGCCGAAGCCCAGGCCGCCCTTCGTGAGGTAGAGCTGCGGCGGCGTGTCGTTGAGGTCCAGCGGGACGCCCGGGTACGGGAGGCCGACGACGAACGAGCCGCTCTTGTAGTTGCCGTCGTCGAACTCGACCGCGAGCGCGAGGTTGAAGAGCTTGCCGCCGGTCGGGACGTTCAGCGTGCCGCTGCCCTTCCAGACGTTCCCGCTGCGCGTGTAGCTGATGTCGAGGTCCTTGAGCTCGGCCGCCCCGAACGACGCGTCGCCGACCTTGAACTCCAGCGAGTCGAGGTTGAGGCCGTTGTCGAGCGTCGCGGACAGCGTCGCGCTCCCGGTGACCCCGCCGAAGACGCCCGGCAGCTTCAGCGACACCGGCACCTGCACGCCGCCGCTGATGAGCTTCACGTCGACGTCGCCGTCGATCGGGAAGCCGGCGACGTCGGGCGGCTTGAGCTCGCTGAAGTCGAACAGGTCGTAGCCGGGCTGGGCGACGGGGATCTTCACGTGCAGCTCCCCGTGCCAGAGCGTGACGTTGAGACCCTGGCCCTTGAGGACGACCGCGACCGAGCCGGTCGTGTCGATCGTGTGGAGCTTGGGGTCGATCCCGATCTTCACGCCCGCGTCGGGGATGATCGAGATGCCGTTGACGTTCACCTCGCCGAGCGAGACGTCGAGGTTCGGGTCGTTCTTGTCGTGGGCGAAGCAGCCGGCGCCGACCCGGGCGGTGACGACGCCGAACTTCGCCTCCGAGCACGTCGTCGTCGCGAGCTGGTCGCCGATCTGCGAGCCGATGCCGCCGCCGGGGAGCTGGCCCAGCCCCGGCCGGCCCGTCGCCCTCTGGGTGCCGAACACCGAGGCCGCCACGGTGCCGACGCCCTCGGCGCCCACGGGGTTCTGGATGTACGTCGCGAAGCCGCCGCCGTCGGAGGTCGCGGCGAGCGCGAGGTCGCCGATCGTCCCGCCGGGCGGCGTGGGCGCGAGCAGCTGGGCGGGCGTCCACGTGACCCCGTCGGTCGACGTGCGCAGCTCGACGCCCGCGGCGTCGACCCAGGCGGCGGCGAGCCCGCCGGCCGCGTCCTGCGCAATCGTCGCGTTCTGGACGTTGCCGGCGAGCTTCACGGGGTTCCCGCTCGGCTGGCCGGCGACGATGCGGCGCACGAGCACGTTGCCGTCGACGAGCGCGTCGCGGTACAGGACGAACACGCCCGCCGGCCCGCCGGCGATCCGCGGGGAGGCGCCCGGGAACGAGGCGGTCGACCAGGCGCCGGCGTCGTTGACGTTCCCCGAGCCCGACCATTCGCGCACGTAGGTCGTCGGCGTCACGTCGTCGAAGACGGCGACCGGCAGCGGCCCGTCGGTCGCGAGCCCGCCGTCGTAGGCCTGGTCGGGGCCGCCCAGCTGGGCCTTGGCACGCGTGAACTGGCCGGCGCCGACGCCCTGGAAGAACGTCCCGCCGGTCTGCGTGCGCGAGATCGTCCCGATCGAAGGGTTGTCCTCGCCGCCGTAGGCGATCGCGCCGCCGCCCATCTCGTTGTCGCCGATGATCGCCGGGCCGCTGAACGTCTGGCCGCCGTCCTGCGAGGCCCACAGGAAGACGTTGCTGCCGCCGGTCTTCCCGTCGGGCTGCGTGAACGCGTCCGGGAAGCGGTGGTCGACGAGGTACAGCGCGTTGCCCTGCGTGATCGGGACCGGGCCCTGGGTGTCCGCGTTGCCGCCGGGGAAGTTGCCCTCGAACGGGCCCGACGCGCCGCCGGCCGGCGCGTCCGGCGTCAGCGCGGAGGTCGAGGCGCACGCCTTCTGTCCGCGCGCCAGGCGGCAGTAGGAGACGACGTCGGGATTGACGGACGCGCCGTCCTGGCTGAACAGCAGGTGCCCGGTGCCGGCCGCGTCGACCAGCACGCTCGGCAGCTTGCCGGCGCCCAGCGCGATCGGCGCGATCGGGGTCGGCGTGACGTTCGGGAGCTTCGTGGTGCCCTTGTAGCCGGGCGAGTGGTAGCTCGGGACGCGCTTCGCGGCGGCTGCGGCTGCGGGTGCGGCGGGCACGAGCGCCAGGACGCCGGCCGCGATGGTGACGATGACGGCGCGCATGCCGGCGAACCCTACGCGGGCGCGTGTCCGATCGCCAGGATTCCGGCTCGATCGCGGTGCGCGCGCGGGCGTACATCAAGGTCAAGAACGGGAAGGTCCGCCCGCCGCCCTGCGGCGATACCGTTCGGGGATGGCCATCACCCCGGACGAGCACCTGACGATCGCCCCGATCGTCGGCCCCGACGACCCGCGCAAGTTCACCGACTCGGGCATCGAGATCAAGCCGCTGTACACGGAGGCCGACCTCCCCGAGGAACTCGCCCTCGGTGAGCCCGGCGAGTTCCCCTACGCGCGCGGCGTGCACCGCGAGATGTACCGCAAGCAGCAGTGGACGATGCGCCAGTACGCGGGCTACGCGAGCGCGAAGGAGTCCAACGAGCGCTACCGCTACCTGCTCTCGCGCGGCGGCACCGGGCTGTCGATGGCGTTCGACCTGCCGACCCAGCTCGGCCTCGATTCGGACGACCCGCTGTGTTACGGCGAGGTCGGGCGCACCGGCGTCGCGATCGACACGATCGACGACATGCGCACCGCGTTCGACGGCATCCCGCTCGACCAGGTGTCGACGTCGATGACGATCAACGCGCCGGCCGCCGTGCTGCTGATGCTCTACGACCTCGTCGGCGAGGAGCAGGGCGTGCCGAGCGAGAAGCTGCGCGGGACGACGCAGAACGACGTGCTCAAGGAGTACATCGCGCGCGGCAACTACATCTACCCGCCCGGGCCGACGATGCGCCTGACGACGGACATCTTCGAGTACTGCAACGCGAACATCCCGCGCTGGAACACGATCTCGATCTCCGGCTACCACTTCCGCGAGAAGGGCTGCTCGGCGGTGCAGGAGGTGGCGTTCACGCTCTCCAGCGGCATCGCCTACGTGCAGGGCGCCGTCGATCGCGGCCTCGACGTCGACGAGTTCGCACCGCGGCTGGCGTTCTTCTTCAACGGCCACAACAACGTCTTTCAGGAGGTCGCCAAGTTCCGCGCGGCGCGGCGGATGTGGGCGACGATCATGGCCGAGCGCTTCGGGGCGAAGAACCCCAAGTCGATGATGCTGCGCTTCCACACGCAGACGGGCGGCGTGACGCTGACCGCCCAGCAGCCGGAGAACAACATCGTGCGCGTCGCGCTGCAGGGGTTCGCGGCGGTCTGCGGCGGCACCCAGTCGCTGCACACGAACGGCTTCGACGAGGCGCTCGCGCTGCCCACCGAGCGCGCCGCGAAGATCGCGCTGCGCACGCAGCAGATCATCGCCGCCGAGTCGGGCGCGACCGAGACGGTCGACCCGTTCGCCGGATCCTTCTACGTCGAGTCGCTGACCGACGAGATCGAGTCGCGCGCGCTGGAGCTGATCGGCAAGATCGACGAGCTCGGCGGGTCGGTCAACGCGATCCAGTTCATCACCAACGAGATCGACGAGTCCGCCTGGGGCTACCAGGAGCGCTACCGGATCAGGCAGGATGTCGTCGTCGGCGTCAACGAGTACGTCGAGGACGAGCTGGAGGTCCCCGACCTCATGCGCGTCGACCCCGAGTCCGAGCGCGAGCAGCTCGATCGCCTGAAGGCGTTCAAGGCCTCGCGCGACCAGGCGCTCGTGCAGCAGCGCCTCGAGCAGCTGCGCGAGGCGGCGCGGGGAACCGAGAACCTCGTGCCCCACATCCGGGCGGCGCTGAAGGATCGCTGCTCGATGGGCGAGGTCTGCGGGGCGATGAAGGACGTGTTCGGCAGGTACCAGCCGACGTTCTGAGCCGCCCGGCGGCGCCGTTAGGGTGCGCCGCATGCTCCCCACGGCCGTCTACTTCTTCGATGTCGTCGTCGCGGTCCACGTCATGTGCGTGGTCCTCGCGTTCGGCGTGACGTTCGCCTACCCGATCGTGGTCCCGTGGCTGAAGGCCAACCACCCGCGCGCGATGCCGACCGTCCACCAGACCCAGCTGCGCATCGGCCGCCGGATGATCACCCCGTTCATGGTGCTGATCCTCGTGACCGGCATCTACCTGGCGAGCGACCGGGACCTGTGGAGCCAGACCTGGGTGACGGTCCCGCTGGTCATCATCGTGGTGATCTTCGGCTTCGGCGGCGCGTTCTTCACCCCGCGCGAGCGCAAGCTCGCCGAGCTCGCCGACCGCGACCTCGGCCCGGAGCGCACCGGGACGTTCAGCGCGGAGTACGACAAGCTCTTCGGGAGCCTCATGAAGGTCGGAGCCCTGAACGGGGCACTCATCCTGATCGCCATCTTCTTCATGGTGGCCAAGCCGTTCGCGTCGTAGAGGACCATGCGAGCGCCGCGCCGAGCGCCCAGCCCGCGGGCGACCACGATCCGTTGCGATGGCATCGGCCGCGCCGATGCAGATGCAACGGATCAGGGCGTGAGCGCGGTGGCGACGGCTCCGACGACCTCTTCAGGACGGTCGACCACCTGCTTCCAGGTGAAGCGCAGCACGCGGTAGCCGGCGGTTGTGAGCACCGCGTCCCGATGACGGTCGCGCTCGACCTGGCGCCGTGAGCCGTGAAACGCGTGTCCGTCGGTCTCGGCGACGAGGCGTGCCGCGCGCCACACGAGATCGACCTCGAATCGCCCCACCCGCGCGTTGACCTCGGGCCGGGGCAACCCGGCGGCATCGAGCACGTCGAGCATCCGGTCTTCGAGCTCGCTGCGCGTCAGGCTCGGAACCCAGTCGGAGAGGATCTGCCGCACGACGGGCGCTCCGGATCGGCGGGCGACAGCCTCCAGCAGCCTGGGCACGTCGAGCAGGCGCATCGCCTCGGCGCGCGCGATCATCCGCTCGAGCGCCTTGGGCGACAGGACGGCGGCGAGATCCGCGAGTGTCCGCTCGACCGTCGTGACCGGAATCCCGCCCCGGCGCGTGACCTCACCTCCGAGCGGGCGCTGAGGCTGGTGGAGCATCAGCCCGTGGGGCGAGCGCCGCCCGGCGCGGTTGAGGCTGACCTCGGGACGCGCGGGCGACGAGGAGCGCAACTCCCACAGGTGCGCTCCCGAGCGATGGCTGAGCGCCGCTCCGTCGCCGCAGGCGAGAACCGCGGCGAGCCAGCGACCCTGGCGCCCGACCACCGCGTGGCCGACGGAGTAGATCCCCTGATGCACGCGGTGCAGGCGCCCGTCGCGCACACGGCGCCAGATCGCGTCATCTCCGAAGCCGAGCGCCGTCAACTGCCGGCGCGACACGATTCCCCACTGGCGCGACGCGAGCGCGCTCAGCGCGCGCTCGCGCACGATCCGTTGCGATGGCGTCGGCGCGGCCGACGCGGATACACGGGATTCGCGCATGAGCGGACCCTCCCAGCGCGCATGTGACAGCGGACCCTCGCTTCGCCACGCGCCCGCGGCAGCTCTGTTGCAGGTTGACCGAACGACGCCGGCTGGGCAGGACCGGCGCCCTCCGGTGGCGAAAGCAGGGAGCGTCATGGCCGACCCACGCGCACAGCGCACAATCGTGAAGTCCCCGCCCGAGCTGTGGGCGGAGATCAGTGACGTCCAAGCCCTCGCCCGTCACCTCGGTGACTTCGGCGAGATCCGCATCACCCGTCTGGAGCCCGAGACCGCCGTCGCCTGGGAGGG